>NZ_JASDDJ010000054.1 GCF_030407455.1 Psychrobacter sp. 5A.1 | reverse complement strand
CATACAATCCTAGGGCGTGTCCTCATTTTGAAAATGGTGATAGAAATGAGAACACGCCCTAATATTCTACTAATATAAATTTTCCTCACTGGCGATTCGCACGCCTGATAGAGGTTTCGAAAAATGTTCCCCAGTAAAACCGTACTCTTTTTAAAATAGATTGACGACACCCCAAATCATATCATTGACATTGTGTGGCAAGGTGTAGACATTCTTAGCCCATGTAGATGGCTATCGATTGAATTGAGAACGTACCCTACTTATGATTAGAGCCTGTTTGATATTCGACCATGGCACTGACAGGGACTATTTGTGAATAACAAACACGCCCTAATGGCAAGCATTAAAAAACCCTGCAATTGCAGGGCTTTTGGATATAAAAATAGCTCAATGATATTATTATCAATGAGCTACAGTATTATAAATACAACATCTTGTCATTGTATAAGATTTAGAACGGAATATCGTCATCTACAGGGCCATCTGGCATGGCTGTCGGCTTCGACTGTGCAGGACTTTGCGCTGGTTGGTTGAACTGGTTTTGCTGAGCTGGTGCACCTTGGTTGCTGAAATTATTTTGGCCACCACCTGCTTGATTATAGCCACCTTGTTGGGCTGGCTGGTTGTTTGCTTGCTGACCAAAATTGTTTTGGTTGCTTTGACCACCTTGATTGCTATAGCCACCGCTTTGACCTTGGTTCTGACCACCTTGGTTATTATTACTGAAGCCGCCGCCATTGTCTTGACCACCACCAGTCGCACCATCGAGCATTTGCATTTGCTCAGCACGAATCTCGGTAATATAGCGGTCTTGACCGTTGGGATCTTGATATTTACGTGTGCGTAAGCTGCCTTCGATATAGACTTTGCTGCCTTTACGCAAATACTGCGCAGCAATTTCACCCAAACGATTAAATAGTGAGATACGATGCCATTCAGTCGCTTCTCTTTTTTCACCGCTTTGTTTGTCTGTCCACTGCTCCGATGTCGCAACCGAGATATTGGTCACGCTACCGCCGTTATTAAACTGACGTGCCTCAGGGTCTGCTCCAAGGTTACCGATAATGATAACTTTATTAACTCCACGCATGGTACCGTCCTTTTGCTTATGAATAATTCAATGAATCGTGTTAATCATGATTTAATGGAGCCTGTTTGGTCCACTGCACATTAATACTATCAGTTATATGATTTTACTTTAACCAATTTTTTTTTAAATATCTAGGGGGCTTTGTGCCAGATGCGACAATACTTGTCGCGCATCATCTGTCAACTGGGTTTTATCCAATTTAAGATAGGCCACTTGCTCTTTTGCCATCACGACCAGCTCATCAACACCATCTACTGCTAGCATCTGGCGTGACCAGTCTTGCATATTGACATTTTTGGGAATACTAACGGTCGTGCTTGATAGGTATGGTGGCTGCGCAATCGGTATAATAAGCAGCAAAGCGACGCCCATAATGATCGCCAATATACCCCATGCCAAGAGGCTAGGCTGACTCAATAATAGCCCACCCATTGCCCCACCCACAAACGCACCAAAAAACTGGCTAGATGAACTTATTCCCATGGCCGTCGCTTTATTGGCCACTGGCGCGCGCTTAGAAATCCACGAAGGAATGGTCGCCTCAATGAGATTAAAGCCCATAAAATACAGTAATAAGCCTAAAATAATACCAATACCAGCCTGACTGCCAAGTGCGAGTATGGCTAAGGCTGCGGTTATTAATGCCAATGCACCCAAAAATACTTGGCGCATTTTGCGTTTCTTTTCGGCGATGATAATAAAAGGTATCGCTACCGCAAAACCAATAAACAATAACGGCAAATAAACCAAACCTTGCTGGCGTACCGATAATCCCATTACCTCATTGAGCTGATGCGGCAAAATGACAAATATCGAAGTCATGGTCAGATGTAGCGCAAAGATACCAATATGTAAGCGATTTAAATCACCAATTTTGAGTACTGTCGCTAATTGCTGACCAATGGTCTTATTATCGAGATTGTGTTTGAGTACGCGCAGAGGCGTTGGTACAAACACCAGTAACAGCATCGCTAAAATAGCGAACCCTGATGTCAACCAAAACAGACCAGAAATGCCAAGCGAACCAACCAACAACGGGCCAAAGGCAAAGGCGAGCATAATGGAGGTCGCAATGGTCAAACCCATCGTAGCCATCGCTTTGGTACGCATCTCCTCACGAGTCACATCAGCTAGTAATGCCATCAACACAGCAGAGACTGCACCACTACCCGCCAGCGCCCGACCGATAATGACCTCATAAATATCTGTGGCATTGGCCGCGATGATACCGCCGATAGCAAATAAGATTAACCCTAAAAATATAATAGGTTTGCGCGGGAATTTGTCAGCAGCAAGGCTCATCGGTATCTGAAAAATAGCCTGCCCAAGCCCATAAATACCAACTGCCAAACCAATCAAAAATGGCGTCGCATGCGCATAATGGTTACCGTATACAGAAAATACCGGGACAATCATAAACAAACCAACCATCCGTAAGGCAAAGATACCACCGACCCCGAGGATTGCCCGTTTTTCTACGCTATTCATACTCGCCTCACTGGTTGATCATTAGCTAGTTTATCACTGCTGCTTTTATCGAGTCATCAGCCTATAAATCAAGCCCACTAGTATAAGACATTCGTCATTTGGTTGCCGATACTTTTACTTTTTACGCCCAGACTTAACGGTAAATGTGATGCCATAATTTTGTTATTAAGTGCATCTAATAGCAACCGTACCTTGAATAATGCCACTATCATGACAATAAAGTAAGACGGCGCAAACATTACCAGAGCAACACTTTTAGCTTGTACAGAATTGACCATATAACGAATACCTTTCATAAAATGACATTGTTTGGCAAAATCTATAACAAACCTTACCTGTTACTCACTGCTGATTTGATTTAGATTTACTTATCAAAACAAAAACTTAAAATAAGAAACTAAAACCAGAGCACATTAGCAATTATTTATATCGCTCTATAAAACTATCAATGCCTTTATAGAGCGATATGAATGACAGCACTATCCACAATTTTAATAAACCACTTCGACTTCATTTACGCTTTCAACGTTTAGACATTTTTTTAAATACCATTTTAGCAAATAGGAAACCTATCACCGATGGCACATGACCATATCGCAATACGCGGCGCACGTACGCACAATTTAAAAAACATTGATTTAGACATACCACGAGATAAATTCGTGGTCATCACCGGTTTATCAGGTTCTGGTAAATCATCATTGGCATTCGATACGTTATATGCCGAAGGGCAACGCCGTTATGTCGAGAGCTTATCAGCCTACGCACGTCAGTTCCTATCACAGATGGAAAAGCCTGACGTCGATAGTATCGAGGGTCTATCCCCTGCGATTGCTATCGAGCAAAAATCGACCAACCATAACCCTCGCTCTACGGTCGGTACGATTACCGAGATTTATGATTATTTACGTCTGCTGTATGCGCGTATTGGTACGCCGTTTTGCCCTGAGCATGGCGAGCCAATGGTTGCACAGTCGGTCACCGAAATGGTCGATCAAGTCATGGCGCTACCCGATGACACCAAGATTATGATTTTGGCACCCGTCATTCGTGAGCGTAAAGGTGAGCATACGGTCTTACTAGAGCAGCTCATTGGCCAAGGCTTTGTCCGTGTGCGTGTCGACGGTGATGTCTACGATACCGATGAGCTACCAACACTCGATAAAAAGAAAAAACACACCATCGAAGTCGTGGTGGATCGTTTTAAAGTCCGTGATGACTTGGGCAACCGCGTCGCAGAAAGTTTAGAGACTGCCCTACGCTTAGGACAAGGTCTGGTCACGCTGCATTTTATGGATGGTAATCCGAAAGAAGGCGGCGATGACAATCAAGTCATGTCAGCCAAGCATTCTTGCCCTGTCTGTGATCGTGCTGTCTCTGAGCTTGAGCCACGCATGTTCAGTTTTAACAATCCGTATGGTGCTTGCCCAAGCTGTGATGGTCTCGGTAAACGTCAGTACTTCTCTGCTGAGAAACTGATTACCCATCATGAAAAATCGCTCAATCAAGGTGCCATCAATGGCTGGGATAAGCGTCATGCTTATTACTTCGGTCTACTATCGACTGTGTGCAATCATTTTAAAATTGACATGGATGCGCCGTGGCAAGATCTACCAAAAGAGCAGCAAGACCTCATTATGAACGGCTCTGGTAAAGAGAAGCTAACCTTTAACTTTACCGATGAGCGCGGTCGTAAGACCAATAAGACCGTACCATTTGAAGGCGTACTTCCTTATCTAGAACGTCGTTATGCTAAGACGCAAAGCAATCTCGTCCGTGACGAGCTGGCCAAATACTTAGCTGATACTACTTGTAATGTCTGTGATGGTGCGCGTCTGAATGAAATCTCACGCAATGTCCGTGTTGATGATCAGACCATCGCTCAAATCGTCAAACTCTCTATCGGTGATGCCGCAGAGTATTATAAAACGCTAAAGATTGGCGGTCATAAAGGTGAAGTCGCCGAAAAAATCTTTAAAGAAATTAATGAGCGTCTAAACTTCCTTGTGAGTGTTGGTTTAGATTATCTAACCCTCGCCCGCTCTGCCGAAACATTATCGGGCGGTGAAGCGCAGCGTATTCGTCTGGCTAGCCAAATCGGTGCTGGTTTGATGGGCGTGATGTACGTACTTGATGAGCCATCGATCGGTCTGCATCAGCGTGACAACGATCGTCTGCTAAAAACCCTAACGCGCTTGCGTGACTTGGGCAATACGGTACTAGTCGTTGAGCATGATGAAGATGCGATTCGCCAAGCGGATCACGTCATCGATATCGGTATCGGCGCAGGTGTACATGGCGGTCATGTCATTGCTCAAGGTACGGTCGATGACATCATGGCAAATAAGGATTCGCTGACTGGACAATACATGTCTGGTAAAAAGAGAATCGAGATTCCAGCCATTCGTCATCAGCCAAAAATGATAGATGTGGAAGTCAAAGGAAAAGCCAAACCGAAAAAAGTACCGATGACGATTGAGCTAAAAGGCGCGTCAGGCAACAACCTACATGATGTAGATTTGACCATTCCCATTGGTATTATGACTTGCGTGACTGGGGTATCGGGTTCGGGCAAATCAACCTTGATCAACCGTACCCTAATGCCATTAGCCGCAACGCAGTTAAACAATGCCTCAACGCTGATTGCCGACAAGTTTGAAAGCATTAGCGGTCTTGAGCATTTGGACAAAATGGTCGATATTGACCAAAGCCCAATTGGTCGTACACCGCGCTCAAACCCAGCGACTTATACAGGCGTGTTTACCCCAGTACGTGAGATGTTTGCACAAACGCAAGAAGCGCGTGCTCGTGGTTATAAAGCCGGTCGCTTTAGCTTCAACGTCAAAGGCGGACGCTGTGAGATGTGTCAAGGTGATGGCCTCATCAAAGTTGAGATGCATTTCTTACCGGATATGTATGTGCCGTGTGATACCTGTGAAGGCAAGCGCTACAACCGCGAGACGTTAGAGATTCACTATAAAGGCAAAACCATCGCCGACGTGCTCGATATGACGGTTGAAGATGCGACTGAATTCTTCTCAGCGATACCAGCGATTTATCGTCGTTTGCAAGCCTTGATGGATGTTGGTCTGAGCTATATCCGTCTTGGTCAGTCTGCGCCGACGTTATCAGGTGGTGAAGCACAGCGAGTCAAGCTAGCACGTGAGCTTGCCAAACGTGATACAGGACAGACGCTCTACATTTTGGATGAGCCAACCACTGGTTTGCATTTCCATGATATCGATAAGCTGCTCAACATCTTGCATGCCCTACGTGATAAAGGTAATACCATCGTGGTCATCGAGCATAACTTGGATGTCATTAAGACTGCGGATTGGGTGATTGATCTTGGCCCCGAAGGCGGCAAAGGTGGCGGTATGATCATCGCTGAAGGTACGCCTGAGGAAGTGGCTGAAGTCAAAGAATCCTATACGGGTATATTCTTAAAGCCGATGCTTGAACAAGGCATGAAAGAAGTGAGCTGATACAAACTGGTTAATCGTTGATAAAAGGCTACTCTTTATGGGGTGGCCTTTTTGTTGGGTGATTCAAACTATAAAAGTAGCCAATGGACGCGAAACGTTTGGTATTAAGGCTTATTCTACAAATTTAATACCGTTCATAGGTGGACTCTTGAGCGGTTTTTTTCTGAAAGGAAGTTTTAGTATTTATCACAATTATTCATTGATATATGATTGAGACACTTTAATACGCTTCGTCAGTCTTTATCAACAAATCAATAGGAATAACTATGTGTCAGTCAAAAATTTCAAAATCATATAAAACAACTCAGAACTTTATCATAAAAGTTATTTTACCAATAGCTAAGTGTCCTAAAGTCAAGAATCGCTATATTAACGATGAAGGTAAAGCAGAGGTTTATATAACTAGCAAGACAACACAGAAAGATGCTTTAGAAGGATACAATATATATGCGTTATCAGGCGTCAAAGGCTTGATAGTAAACAATAGAAACTATGATCGTATAAAATTTGAAATGGAAAGCTATTTGAATAATCGATTTGGTGACGATTGGGAAGTTAGGTTAGATCCGATTAGTACTAAATAAAAACACTTAGTCTCAGTATCGCTCTACTATCGCCAAAATTAATAAGACAAGTCATAGATAGAAACATTCATTGTTAGGTGTCGCATAATTTACTCAACATACAAAATATAGAGGTTAGAATGGGTCCTGATATAAGTGATGGCATCATTACTAATATAGATAGTATCTTATACAAAGCCTATATTCGGGATGCCTATGAAGATACCGTTTTTTACTACGATTTATGTAAATATACAGGCAAGGACGTATTACTAGTAGGTACTCAAGTCACATACTATAAACTTTATTATAAAACCCCAGTTGCCGTTGGCTTACTTACTAAAAAAGAAATATGTAATTCTGAACTGTTCAAGAGTTATGATAAAAAAAGACATTATTCAAGTCATCACGAACAGGGATTTGAGATGTCCACGTGTAAGACTTTACTTCTTGGTACATGTCTTTCATTAGGTATTATTGCAGGACTACTCGGATTATTTTGATTTCGATAGGTAAGCTGATGCTGATGCTGATGCTGATGCTGATGCTGAAAATTAGAGGCCTGTATGACTGCAAAAGGATATAAAAAACCTGAAGGACATGGTCAAGGCCGTCCGCACTAATCAGTAATTTTTAGATGATTGATGATAAAAGGCCACTCTTTAGGGAGTGGCTTTTTTTGTTTGACTATAGTAATACTTACTTCCAGACTTGCCACCATTTTTTGCCTATAAAATCATTATTCTTATATTTAAAAAAACCTGAATCAATTATATGTTCATCTAATGTATGAACATCAAATCCAATTTTATCATTCATCAATTCGTGCAAAATTAGTTGCGGTAGTGATTCTTCAGTATAAAACTCAGTCTCGCTATCAGGATGAAAATAGACCTTTTCATGTTCATAATCTTCATCATTCATAAACTTTGTAGGCAAACTTCTCCATTTGGACTCAATCTCATATAGCTCGCCTTCATCGACAGTAATTTCATAGGTAATGCTGCGAAATTTTCTGACAATCTTCTTATCGAGTATAACTGCATAACTGTAAGTACCTCCACTATCATACTCTTCGAAAACAAAAACAAATTTAGGAACAAAAGTCTTCTGAATCATATCCATATTATATGAGCTATTATTCTGTAGAATTTCATCAACAAATTTGGAGTTAGATACTATCAAATATTTATCAGTCTTAGCGATGAAAAAGCAATCCTCGTCTCTACAATCACAATGCTTTTCAATAGGTATAAACTCTTTATTGAATAAATTAGTCAAGACCGACATAAAATCTAAGTCTTTCGTATCTGTTTGGATTACAACGCCGCAGAAGGATGTACCCATAACTTATTCTCCATTTTTACAATAATTATGCCTCACATACCGTAGCATATCTCATGAAACCTCTTAAAATGTCACAATTCCATTCAAATCATTAATAATAAGTCCATAATCATATGAATTTTAATACACATTTAGAAAAGACCAAATTTGCTATTATTAGTGCTCTCAGTAGTGACAAATCAATATTGATTGGTGAGTTTATTACTATTCTAAAAAACTCGGCTTCTTTAGTAAAAATAGATAATTTTAGTTTTTGGATTAATGAATTGCAAAACATCGACCATTCAGAAATCCCAATGACAAAGCATGCAGTCGTTGACGCTCAAAAATCATGGAGTGAATATAGTTCTAGTAGAACAACCTTTGGAAATATATTGTTAGATACATGTGAAAAATTATTTACCTATTCGCAGGAAGATGACCTCTGTAGCACACAGGGTCAGTTCTACTATTATAAAGATAAGAATACAAATCTAGTTTTCAAGGAAAGTGTGTTTGGCTGTATTGAATATGCTGATAGAGCTATGAAGAAGAGTACTGATACTCAATTTGGTATCGCATTGATTTCAGATTTACATGGAGTCGTTATAGTTAATAATTTATATTAGTGAATCATATTCTGAGCAACCCTATGAAATCTCATCAAGAAATATTAGTACAGTGTTGGTATGACAAAACAGATATAGAGTCAATTATTCAATGGGCTGATACATTCGTTAAAAATAACGACCATATTCCTGAAGAAGTGTTTGAAATTTTTTATGCGCCAAAACATCATGTTGAAGATATTTTTTTCAGACTAACTGTAGCTACGGAACCAGGTTTTTTACCGCAATCATTGAGTGCAGAAATCTTAGCGGCTAAATATCTGATCAACTTAATTAAAAGATATTTAAATGATGAAATTACTCCTCTAGATATCTGTAGAGTAATTAATAATATTGATTGCGGTTTTATGGATGCTCCGAGAGGTTTACCTGATAATGTTGCATACTATCCTTGTTGGCTTGGCGATTTATACAATAGCTGTGATTGGTGTGATGAGACGTGGACAAACGACAGTGCGCCTCACTTAAAACAAGATTTGGAGAATCAATTGCCTCATATTACTGAGTGGATTGAAAGTCAACGCTCACCTAAATGAACTCCCTCTCAACATTTATCAGCCGTACATCTACCGTACGCTCGCCGCTCTCACAAACCGCGACGTTGGGCGTATTACCAAAGCCCCTAAGTTGGGTATAGCATGCGACGTAATTTCAAAATTAAATCATCCATTTCTCGATATTTCATTGCAAAAAAAGCAAGTCTTGCGACTTGCTTTTTTAAATATTATCTAACGAACTACTTACCACTAAATGCTTTATTTAATAGCCGCTTGATAAATTGGCGTCACTTCAGGCAAAAGTGCTTTGATTTTAGCGATACGCTGCCCAGAGTTTGGATGCGTAGATGTCAAAGTAACTAAAGCGCTACTACGACCATTTTCGGCTTCCATTTTTTCCCATACTGACACTGCAGATGCTGGGTTATAGCCTGCCTGCGCCATCAAACGTAAACCACCTGCATCGGCTTGTGACTCTTGACTACGAGAAAACGGCTTATCAATACCTAGATCATTAATCAAACCTAGTGCATCATCACTTAATCCTGTTTTTGACTGTAATTGCGCACCACCTAACTGCATCGCCAAGCCTGTCAGAATTTTTTGACCAGCATCTTTTTTACTGTGCTCAGATAACGCATGGGTCATTTCATGTCCCATAATTGCAGCGATTTCTGCATCTGTTAACTGTAATTTTTCTACAATACCCGTGTAAAAGGCCATTTTGCCACCAGGCATTGCCCAAGCGTTTAATTCAGGGGAACGTATCACAGTGACCTGCCAATCAAAAGGAACGCCTGTTGTATTGGCTTGAACAGCGTAGGGTTTAACACGATTAAAGACTTTTTTGACTCGAATGGCGGTGGCAGAATTATTATCTACGACGCCTTGACTATTGGCTTTAGAGATTACTTGAGAGTAGCTTTTTGCCGCATCGCTATTTAAGGTAGCAGTATCGTACCCTGACATATCAGCTACTGTCGTACAACCTGCTAAAGTAGTAATAGTAGTAAATAATAGAGCATTTTTTATTTTGTGAAAAGTTGTCATTAGACGTCCTAGATGAGAGATACAATTAAAATAGATAGCTAGCTAAAGGTTATGAATTGAGGGCAATGTATAATCGAGAATGTAACTAATATGTAAGTAGTGTGTCTGAATTATTGGAAGATACTATCATTATAGAAAACAAAAGTCTATCAATTAGACAGTCTATTGTTTGTTTATTTGATGAAAATCTCAAGCTCCAGCCCATCTAATTATCATTATACTTACCGCTAAATAACTGCCCCAAGTTATGCTATCGTTAAGTGACTACAAGCTTGCCATATCAATACCCCATCACCACCCAGACCCTTTATAATAGCGTATTAATACCAACCAACCTGCGTATCTAACTCATGACCTCTATCAGCTACGTAAAACAGCAGCGCATTACCCGACTATGCGTGCGCTGCGGCTTACTTCTTATGCAGTATGGCGCTGAGTCTGCCGTGGTGGTGGACTTGTCCAAGCGCTTAGGGCTTGCTTTGGGTATGAACAGCGTAGAATGCTCGCTCAATTTTAATGCCCTTACCTTGACCACTATCTGTGATGAGCGCTGTATCACCACCACCAGAGACACGATCAATCAGAGCATCAATGTCAATTTATTGGTACAAATTCAGCAAATCGTTAATAAAACCGAAGCCACTGTCGATCATAACGAATTGATTGACCGCACTACCCTTGCCTTTGATGAGCTAGATAAGGCGGTTTACCCAACGTGGCTAGTCAGCGTATTTGTTGGCTCTTCTTGTGCAGCGTTTGCTTATCTGAATGGCGGTAGTTGGTCGATTACTGCGGTGACATTCGTTGCTGGTATGGTGGCGATGTTTACCCGTATCTATCTGGCCAAACATCATTTCAATCCTTTTATCACGGTCATTGTGACGGCTTTTATTGCTTCCTTGATTGGCGCAACCACGTATTATTTTGATATTGGGAACAATGCCGATATCGCCGTCGCATCCAGTGTGCTGCTACTGGTGCCAAGCTTCCCGCTCATCAACTCTTTTTCAGATATCCTAAAAGGCTATGTCAATATTGGCGTTGGGCGTGCCGTGTTTACCTATATGTTGACCTTATCCGCGTGCGTTGGCATCGTGATGGCCCTCGTTTTACTTCAAATACAGCACTGGGGGTTTTAAGATGTGGTTTATAGAAACCGTTGTACTGTCTTGCATCATCACCCTTGGTTGGACGCTGATGTTTAGCGTACCCAAACGCTATATTCTGCCGTGCTTGCTCATGACTGCTTTTGGCTTTGGATTAAAGACTGCGCTTGTCCATCAGCAAGTCCACCTTGTAGTAGCCAGCTTTTTTGGGGCGATGCTTGCCAGCTTTTTGGGTGTGTATTTTTCTAAGAAATATACCCTACCGCCTAAAGCCCTCATTTCGCCAAGTGTCATCTGTATGATGCCCGGTATCGCTGCGTATAAGGCCATGGTCAGTATGGTGCAGATTGGCTATTTTGGTTTTTCAGACGAGTTATTTAGTCAAATGATGGTGTACTTGTTTGAGGCTTTGTTTGTGACCTCAGGATTGGTACTGGGTTTGTCTATTCCTGGGCTGTTGTTTTATAGACGTCGTGCTATTGTTTAGGTGGGTCTAGATAAGCTTAGCTATATAAATACTGACCACATGGAAGCAACTCAACACACCTTAACCATAAAAAACTTGTAAGATGGATTATAAGACCCATTACAGTAGAGTCCAAAACAAGAGCATTCAAAACAATAAACCTTAAAACCGTACCAATAACAATTTAATAAAGAGACCTGATTATGACCAAACATTATGACTATATCGCCATTGGCGGCGGCAGCGGCGGCATTGCTTCAATCAACCGTGCAGCAAGCTATGGCAAAAAATGCGCCATTATCGAAGCCAATCAACTGGGTGGTACTTGTGTGAATTTGGGCTGTGTGCCAAAAAAGGTCATGTGGTATGGCGCGCAAGTTGCCGAAGCCATCCATAAATATGCGCCCGATTATGGTTTTGATGTTGAGTTTAAAGGTTTTGACTTCCAAAAACTGGTCCAAAGCCGTCAACAGTACATCGAAAATATTCACCGCTCTTATGATAACAACTTGGCGAAAAATGGCGTAGAAGTGATCAAAGGCTTTGCCAAGTTTGTCGATACCAATACCGTAGAAGTAAACGGCGAACTCATTACCGCTGACCATATTTTGATTGCCACAGGCGGTCACCCGATCCAACCAAACATCAAAGGTGCAGAATACGGCATCGATTCTGACGGCTTTTTTGCGTTAAATCACTTGCCAAAACGCGTGGCGATTGTAGGCGCTGGTTATATCGCTGTCGAAATCGCAGGCGTACTAAACAGTCTGGGCGCAGAGGTGCATTTATATGTACGTAAACATTCGCCACTACGCGCATTTGACCATACTATTGTAGAAACCTTGCTGATAGAGATGGAGCAAGATGGCATTCATCTGCACACCAACACTGCCATCAATGAAGTCAATAAAAATGACGATGATAGCCTGAACTTATCTACCAATAGCGGTGGCGAAGACTGTATTGACACAGTAGATTGCTTGATTTGGGCCATTGGTCGTGCGCCATCAACAGACGGTATCAACCTGCAAGTGACAGGGGTCGCGACGACTGAGACTGGCAAAATAAAAGTCGATGAGTTCCAAAACACCAATATCGACAACATCTATGCAGTCGGTGATATTATTGAAAACAGTGTTGATTTGACTCCAGTGGCGATTGCTGCAGGTCGCCGCTTGTCAGAGCGCCTATTTAACAATAAGCCTAATGAGCATTTAGACTATACGTTGATACCGACCGTTATCTTTACCCACCCTGCGATTGGTACGATTGGCCTGTCTGAAATCGATGCGATTGAACGCTATGGCAAAGACAATATCAAATGCTATAAATCGAGCTTTACCTCTATGTATAGTGCAGTGACTCAGCATCGCCAAAAATGCACTATGAAACTGGTGTGCTTGGGCGATGATGAAAAAGTCATTGGCTTACACGGTATTGGTTTTGGTGTCGATGAGATGATTCAAGGCTTTGCAGTTGCCATCAAAATGGGCGCGACTAAAGCTGACTTTGATAATACGGTTGCGATTCACCCAACTGGCTCAGAAGAGTTTGTGACGATGCGTTAAACTTATTATCTTAGCTAAAAGTAAAAGGCTACTCCGTTGAGAGTAGCCTTTTTAGTTTGGGCTTCATAGCCTAAATAATGAAATGCCTTAGTGTACTGATATTATTGATTTACTATGAAACCACTCTTTGAGTTTCGCATGACTCACCTTCCCCGTCTTAGTCATAGGCAAACTTTCTATTAACCTAATCTGCTGAGGCATCTGATAACGTGCCAGCTTAGGCTTCAACCACTGCATCAGCTGCATAGCGGTGATTGACTCGCTGTTAGTTAAGGACATACTTGAATCTAGCAGACTTGACCTACCTATCATATTTGAAAGCTCAAGTTTGCTAGTACCAATAGCATCAATCAAACTGACAAAAGCGACGAGCCGTTTACCAAATTCATCACTGTCTATCGCAATGACGGCAACTTGTTCAATCTGCGGATGTTGTTTGAGTGCACTTTCAATATCTAGCGGATACACGTTTTCACCACCAGATACAATCATGTCGTCCGCACGACCTTTTAAGAATAGATACCCTTCCACATTGCGATAGACCAAATCACCTGTACTGATGTAGCTGGTCTCACTGAGATTTTTAGCAGTATTGGTCACGGCTTTATTGTCCATTGACCACGCTGTGCTAAGGCTTAAAACCCCAATAGCGTCATCTGGTGACGGTATTTGACTAGCAGTATTTGAAGTTTTCTCAATCGGTAATATCTGTAAGCGCACACCCTTAATCGCTTTACCAATACTATCAGGATAGCGGTGTAAATCAGCTGGAGTCGCCATGACTCCGAAACCTGATTCGGAGGTGCCATAGAGATTGAACAAAGTATCGCCAGTATGAGCCAACGTCTGCTTAGCAAGATTGGCATCGAGTTTGGCACCACCTGAGATTATCCGCTGAACAGAAAGGAAAGTTGGATTATAAACAGCTTCTTTGACCTCTCTACTTTTGAGCTGATCATACTCGCATTGCTTGAGTTTATCGTAATCAAGCAAGCGCTTGAGCATCGTTGGCACTAAAATAAGCGTTTCAATCTGATTATGATAAATCAAGTGACTGGCTTCAGCGCTATTAAATTTATCACTGATAAAGATACGAGCAGAGAGCAGGATGGAGATAATGAGCGCTGACAATCCATAACCATGATAAAAAGGCACGGCAATATAGACAGAGTGATATTTAGCCAGCTCTACTTTATTCAATAATGCCAAAAACGGCATAAGCATCGCAAGCGGTGACGGCTCACGCTTAGCAAATTTAATACGGCCACTGGTACCGCCTGTCAGCATATTTACTTTACCTGATGACTGGCGTACGAGTTTATGGCCGTTTTTTCTATGCTTAGCGAACCCTTGCTGAGTTGCTAGTTTTATGTTTTCAAAGTTTGCAGCAAGGAACTGGTTTAATGTTTCGGTACTAACCACTATTGGCGCTGTCTCTGATTTAGGCGCTGATACCTTTGACACGATGCTGACAAATTCATCATCACAGATAAGCATGTCGTATGCTTGTTGCTCAATAATTTGCTCGATTTGACTATGACTCATATCGGTATTGAGCAGCGTGATATCAGCGCCAGTACGTGCAGCTGAAAATAAAGCCAAGACGCTACTGCTATGATTAGCGCAGAGTAGCGCCACTTTTTCTTTATAGCGTGAGTGGTTGCTAGTCTTAGCATCATTGCTCATCTGTAATTTTTCATTGAGATAAGCCGCTAATGACAGGGCTAATTCATAACTCTGTTGATAGCTGTACTGTTGATTTAGCGTACTTCTATTAGGTGCAACATGGCTAGCAAATTCGAGCAAGACCATCAGGTTTGCGCCATGCTTATAAATAGATTTGATGACACAAAAAATACCTTTTGGTGTCAATAAGCCAATACAGTATAAGTTACGAATACTGATAAATATCCACCCCAGCCATGATGATGTTAACTGGCTACTTTCATCTCGACTCTGCTGCTTATTACTTTGATTTTGATGGCCATGTTGGTAGCTGCTAGACATTGATAAGTCTCTATTCGTTGCTGTTAGACCTTGAAGGGTAATACCTTTTTATTAGGGCGTGCCCTCATTTCAAATGATGGTGATAAAAATGAGATAAATTGCAGTCAAACAAGGAAAATAGCACAAATAATATCGAGATATTAGTCAGCTAGTTAACGCCGTTTGGCAAGATTTAGCCATTTTTAACCCATTTAGATGACTATCGATTGGATTGAGGACACGCCCTAGCGCAACTGGTATCGATAATAACTGCGAACACAAAACTCTAAGGGTCTTTTGAATAGCAACGCTAGAATCTCGACAGGATATAACCACCAAGGCTTAAAACTGGTTTTTTTATGAATAATAAGCCTACTAATGAGTGCGGCTACTTGCTCAGTAGTCATAGTAGGCGCAGATTGATAGATAGCCGTTGGCGCAATCATACGAGTGCGAACCAAAGGCAGATACAATGTACTGGTCGTTATTTTTTGCGCATATAATTCTGGTGATACTGACCGAAACCACTGATCAAAAGCAGACTTAGAGGCTTGATAAGCAGACCATTTAGGCATTGGTGGTAGCAATACATTGAGTGCGGATACGTTGATGATATGCCCTTGATTGATACCAAGTTGAGGTATCAGACCTAAGCATAATTTAACAGGCGCTATATAATTTAGACTGATAGTGCGCTCATAATCGTGACCACGCTCAAGCGAATCCATGACAGAGCGCATGATAGATTGGCCAGCATTATTAATAAAAATGTCTATGCTGAGTGTTTGTAAAAACTGGATGAAGCGTTCGAGTGATTCATCATCTCTTAAATCTATAGGATAGATACTGGCTGATGCATTGGTTTGATGGATGTGAGCTTGTACCTGCTCTAATTTTTCCGTGGTTCTACCGACTAATACTAATTTAACGGGCTGCAGCTGTTCATTCTGTCTGTTATCCGAAGTGGTTAGATTTGCCAATAGATAAGCAAGCTGCTCACCGATGCCATAACTTGCACCTGTAATGAGTATGGTTTTACCAGCTATATCATGAGCCAATCGCTGCTTTTCTTTACAGGATAATATACGACTTGGGAATAGTAGCTTTTCAAGTAATCGAATGCTTAACGGTTGCGTTCGATCTGTATCTGCCTGCGGACTATACTGGTTCATATTGAGTCAATAATGTGTGAGTTATATTGAGTAGGCGCTATTAGCTTTACCAATTATCTAACGCTCACATTGTCAAAATGCCCAAGTTTTTCCAGACTTCCCTGCTCGTTCTGTGGCACTGACTTGAGTAAAACGCTCTTATTAGATTGTCTCACTGTAATGCCTTGCTTATTGATCTGATAAACCACAGGCTTATTGAGAAAGCTAAGTGTTTTTTTAGCCGTGTCATAAACAAATGGCCCATCATAATACAGCTCGATTCTGTCATTTTTATCGGCAAAGGCATAATACATCTGCTCACCTTCCTTGTCATAAGTCTTATTTAAAACCATTTTTTTACCGTTATTTAAATCCAACTTATAAACGAAAGGCAATGTCCCATCGTCGTTTTCGTTATCGTACTCAGGTAACATCTCATAGCTATCTTCTACCATTTTGCCATTAACTCTTGTGCTCTCGGTGATAGAAATTAATTGTTTTGGATTATATTCCTCTACAAGCACATGTACGGCCACTGGCTTATTATCGATCACTTTATACTCTGAATACTGATGCCATCCTGCGCCACTCTTAGTCATCGTATACAAAGTTTGACTGTCTTTATTTACACCAAAAAAACCGCAATAGCCTTGTGCTAAATCAGTAAATCCTTCGCTAAGGACGAATTTGTCATCATTTTTGAGATAAACTTGATAAGAAGGCCCACCATAGCAACCGTTGCGCCCATCTTTTATCGCTAAATCTTTTTGTCCATCAAAATTAAAATCGTCATAGATCAACACACTATGTTCACCATAAGGAATACTAACGATATTGGCACTGACTTTTTCACCCAACTCATGTTCTTCGCTATTACTTAACTCATATTCAATATCGATACTAGCAGGTTGACTGATAAGGGTTTTATGTGTTTTCTCATCTATAATTTTGATGATACTGTTCGCCTCATAACCATACTCGCCTACTTGGTCAATGGTTGCATAATAATCGTCTGAGAAATCTTGGATTTGATAGGTTTGCGCCAAGGCCGAATAGGACAATAGCGGCGAAACTAGCAGCCCCGACAATAAAGCAATCGGTTTGAGTCTCACATTAAGTATAAAAGTTATATTCATATCTATCCTTAGTGCCACCATAAAATAAAGAAGGATACCAACTCACATTAGCACCCTCTTATAAACAATATCTATCAGCATTCTTCAGTGGGTACAGAAGCACAACCAGCAAATAGTATTGATGTAATCGTTAGAAAAGCGATTTTTTTAGCATAATATTTTTTCAAACCTAGGGCGTGTCCTCATTTTAAAAATGGTAATAAAAATGAGATAAATTGCAGTCAAACAAGGAAAATAGCGCAGATAATATCGAGATATTAGTCAGCTATTTGACGCCGTTTGGCAAGATTTAGCCATTTTTAACCCATTTAGATAACTATCGATTGAATTGAGGACACGCCCTAGGTATATTTTAATGGAAACTATTTAATCAATCGAATATTAAATGGCACTTTAAAGTCCTGTCCTGAAGAGCATTTAATCGCGCCCATAATACAGAATACTAAATGCGAGAAAGCATATAAAAATAAGAACATCATAGGTATGAAAGCTAACGGTGACCAGATGAATGCTAGAATAAATCCAAGTACCATAGCCACAATCCATAACCCAATATAAGTTATCACAAAGGTTATTGACCAATTTAAGGCTTCTTTCGCCTGAGATTGTACGTAAGCATCATCTTTTTTTACCAAGAAAATAATCAGGGGCGGAATAAAACCGAAGAATAAACAGCCTAACCAGTTTAGCAATGCTATGTTTGTGGAGTCTTGCTTCCTATTATTGCCATTACCGGCTTGTAAATTCGTGTCATTACTGTTCATTTGAGAGCTTCCATCCGTTGTGATATTAGTTTGATCTTATTGAAAGTAGCAATTAAGCTTAGTCTTAATTGCCCAACACCCATTCATCGTTCACTTGATAAACTTTAAAGCTGGTCTTGTTGGTTCCGCTATTACCACCTATGGTCTGAGTAATATCCGCCGTACACATATAGGTATTTTCGCCCTCAATTGTGTCACAATTTATATTCTCGACGCTTTCAAGCTTGGGCATCATACCTTCCATCATGCCACTCATGGCTTTTGCCATTTCATCGTTGCCCGCATTTGCCATGGCATTATCCATCATGCTATTGGCTTGCTCATATTGCGCTTCAATCAACCCTTCGACCGTGCTTTCAGAAGGTGTATTCGAACATGCAACAAACAATGGCGTTAATATCGAGATTAATATTAATTTCTGAAAACTATTCATATCGGTTTCAATGTATCTATAAAGTTACCTGAACTATACATAATTATAACTTTAAACCCAAATTAATTTCTCGATATTTGCCTATTTTTATTCAAGATTGCTTTTTTGTACTTGAATCGCTTCTATTTGAATGGCTCTGGGAAATTTAAGTGAGGCTACGTTCATACAGACAGCACAATCCCGATGCTGCTATCATGCGCTTAATAATGATTGCTGAGAGATGACTGTGTGGCAGGTGTATTTTTTTATATTACCGATTGGCTTGGGAATTATGACCTTGGTAGCAAGTTTGCTATGCTTATTTGCTTATCTGATGTCGGATGATAATGCCACACGCTTGCCAGCCTTTAACTGGTTTAAGCGTTTAATCATCGTGGCATTTTTATTGTTGAGCGTGGGGCTATTTATGACTTTTGGACATTTTTGGGGTTAACGTGATACTGATATAGCTAGGGCGTGTCCTCAATTCAATCGATAGTTATCTAAATGGGTTAAAAATGGCTAAATCTTGCCAAACGGCGTCAAATAGCTGACTAATATCTCGATATTATCTGCGCTATTTTCCTTGTTTGACTGCAATTTATCTCATTTTTATCACCATTTTTAAAATGAGGACACGCCCTAGCCTTTATGCATTGACTATTTTCTCTAGTTCTAATAATTCTAAGTCTTCACGCTTTGGCTCGCCATTATTGCCATCATTGGGAAATGGCATTTTATTACCATTTAACTGATAGCCACGGCGCTCATAATAAGCCAATAGCTCAGGACGATGGCTTAAAATAGACATGGTCAAACGGCTCGGCTGATTCAGTGACTGCAAGTGGCGATCGGCAAAGGTCTCTGCTGCTTGTAGTATCACATTACCGACTCCCTGCCCTTGTAGCACAGGATGTACCGCAAACATACCGATATAGGCTTTCTTATTTGAGTCAGCATTGGTTTTGATATCGACAGCGATACAGCCAAGTATCTCACCCGTTTCTTCTCCATCACGGTCACCCGTTATCGTTTTTGGATAAACGAAGTAATAGTGATTAGGATCGTTGATAACGGCAGCAAGCTCAGCTGAAGTGGTTCGAATACCACCAATCAAATCGGCCTCATTGGTCCAACCTGCTGTCTCGCGATAGCAGCAATTCAATAACTGCTCAAGAGCGTCAATATCATCTGATGTGGCTTCACGCAAAAATACGGAGTCTTTATTCATAAATTATCGTTCCTATCTTCATCTGCATATTATTCAGGTAGTATTGGATAACCAAGCCCACTTTAATAGTAATACTTATTGCCTACTAAATGCTAGGGTGATGACGCTTGTGCTTGCTCAATGATATCAAAACCTGAGTTGATTTGAGCACGAGTTGGGGCTTGACCTATACGTAATAGTTCAGCAAAAGCAATCAACTCTTGGTCGCGCCCTAATGTACTGGCCGCAGTGGCTCGGCTATTCTCATGACTGCCCTCACCTTCGTCATCAAAGTAATATTCGATATAATCGAGCGTGTCTGGGGTGCCAAGTAATATGCTGTTGTTTGGCGTTTGCGCATGGCCACTATAGCGTAGGCTCTTGCCAAATTGCATGGTCCAAAAGAACGGAACACGGGCATCTAACGTCTCTACTGTCTCGTCTTTTAATATCGCAGCGGCTGCCACAAGCCCATGCTGTAATGCCACTCGCCAATGCTCAATACGCATACGTCCCATCTGCCCAGATGCTTTTGCAATATCGCCCAGTGCATAAACTCCATCACGCAATTGCAGCTTACTATCAACCTGTACTCCATCAAGATCGTTGACCTCTTCTAACAGCTCGGTATTGGCAGATACCCCTGTGCCTAAAATCACAATATCAGCATCGATATGCTCGCCACTTGCCAGTATCACACCGCCCACTTGTGAAAAGGTTTGTCTTGCTTCATTGTTGTCAGACTTGTTTTCGACCTTGGTGATTTCATTGACGCTAGCATCAAAGACGAACTGAATCCCTTGATCTTTATGCAATTTGATAAGCGCATTGCTGACGGTTTCTGAGACGATATTACCCATCACCCGATCAGACTGCCCCACCACAGTGATTGAGGCTGTCGTGCCTGCCTGCGCTAAGGCTGAGGCGACCTCCATACCAATAAAACCAGTACCGATAATGACCACGCGCTGGTCATGACTGGCCGCTTTGATTAGCTTGGCATCCTCCATGCTGCGTAAGGTATATACGCCATCCATTTCAGCACCTTTGATAGGGGGAAAATTTGGTTCAGCACCCGTTGCCACGACTAAGAAGTCTGCGCTCTGCCGCTCGCTATTACCGTGGTTATCTTCTATAACAATGGTGGATTCATTGGGCAATACTTTGCTCACCGTTTGATTGAGGCGCAGATCGATGTTGTTATTACTCGCCCAGTCGCTACCGCCCAATAGCAGCTTATCTTCGCTCATTTTTCCTGCCAAAAAAGCTTTGGATAATAACGGGCGGTTATAAGGGGCTTTATCCTCTTTACTAATCAACGTAATCTTGCCGCCATAACCACCCTGACGCAATTGATGTGCCGTCATAAATCCTGCGCCGCCGCCGCCCACGATAATCGTATGCGTGTCAGGCAACTTGTCATGTTCAACACGCTCATTAAGCTGAACAGAGGTATCAATCAATAATTTATCACCATTATCGGTCACTGTATATCGAGTCAAGCCTGCGGTCGCTATCGGCTCCAGTAGCGACCCATCACGGCTATCAAAAGTCGCATGATGCCATGGGCAAACCACACGGTTGCCACAGCGTAACCCAGTGCCCAAATCTGCGCCTGCATGCGGGCATTTACCATCGAATGCATGAAACTCATCATCGTCACGGGTGATTAAAATGATACTATCGTCTTCTTGCTTATACGATTTCATACCACCACTTGGAATGTCGGCTTTACTGATAGTCACTGTGTTAATCGTTGCATTGGTCATAAGTCTTCCTTAACGGTTATAATGATGTCCTAATGACAGCGGGTTGAAAATGACCACGACAAACCAGACAGTTTCAACTTACCCTATTATTTTTAACAACCCCACTCTCAACTTTAAAAGTGATTGAAAAAAGAAGAGCATCTCACTAATCTATTGTTTTCGACCAAGAATACA
>NZ_JASDDJ010000053.1 GCF_030407455.1 Psychrobacter sp. 5A.1 | reverse complement strand
TAAAGTATTCGATCTGGTATTCTTTTATATTAACTATGGTTATGTCTGATGACAGCATACTTTTTAGAACACCACCCGTTTGTTATCATGTCTATGTTCGTGATCGCAGGCCCTGCTATGGAAAAAATGGCGGGTAGACCTAATATCGGCGGATTTCAGTTTATTGGGCAGCTGATATCTAGCTCAATTCCTGCTATGTTATTTATTTTATTAGTCATTTCAAACATCCTTGTAGATTTGCTTGTATTGCGCAATATTGATTATGCAAAATACAATTCATGGCTGTTTATACCTAATCTATGTGTCATTTCATTTATTTTTCTCAAGGCTTCACAGGATTACTTTTTGTTTTTTAACCTTTGTTTACTTTCTTTCTTTTGTTATAAAGTTTATAAGTACTACAAATATTACAGCCATTATCGACAGTATGTGAACGAAAAAAAGATAAGGGCAGAAGGAATATAAGTGATCGTTATATTCATGTAGGTGCAGTATCACATGGCTGTATGGCAATGTATGATTTGGAAAAATGGAATAAATTATTTAATTAGCAATCGCCAATCTAATAATATGCAATATGTTGGGAAATTAAATATAAGGAATATTAATTGATGCGAAAACCATTGATTATATCGTTCACTATAATTTTTATGATTTCTTGCACCTCAGATCATGATTTTTATATTACTTACAAAAACAACAAGACAGAAGTTAAAGCATTAAATAAACCAGCAAACGCCGACATCATAGAATCGCCTATAGCCAAGTATCAGCCACCCAAAAACTACGATAAACCTGAGTACATGCTGCAATCAGCGATAGCAAGGCTGCAAAAATTGGATTCAATAGATAAGAAAAATGAAGCCGACAATATGCTATTAGAACTCGAAAAGGAAGGCGATAAATATTTGGCTGAGAATAAATTGTTTAAAGCATGGGATAAATATAGTATGGGCGCATTGTCTTATCCTACCCCAAGGATAATAGTAAAAGAGGGGGATGTGTTGATGCAACATTATATTAAAAATATTAAAATAATATGTAACTGTGAAACAATAAATGACTTAGAAGAAAGTTTTCAGTCGGCTATTACAGTAAAAGAATTTAGATACAAAATTTTAAGTAGATATCATCTATCCTTGAACTTAAATCAATATGCAAACTTGAATATTACTGAGTCACAAAGGTTAGACAATAAGCGAGAGCAGGCACTGGTTAAAAAAATAGATTGCTTAGAGGATAAACTAAATTTTAAAGATAGAGCCTCAGACTTTAAAAAATTTTCCGAGTGTATATAGAATTAAGTAGGCCGTATTGAACATTCAACCATGGCATTGACAGAGACTATTTGTGAATGTTCAACACGCCCTAAGCTGTTTATAAAAACATCCTCTAGCAATGAGAACCCTATGAAAAAACTCGCCTTAGCCACAGTAAGCATTTTAGGCACTTGCCTACTCTCCACTTATGCCAATTCAGCAAGTTTTGATTGCAACAAAGCTGCTAGCTGGGTAGAAAAAACCGTTTGTGACAGTCCTGAGCTTTCTAAGCTTGATGACACAATGGCAAAAAAATATAAAAGCAATCTTAGTGCTGCTCCTGACTATGAAGACAGCAAAGCTTTTAAAGATAGATTCATTGCGAATCAACGCACATGGCTTACGTTTCAGCGTAATACCTGTAAAAGTGAAGAATGTCTGATACGTGAGTATAAAGAGTATATCGAAGAGCAAACCAATTACGGTGTGGCTTGGAATTTTTCAGATGAGTTAAGTCCTTCTGATTTACCGAGCAAAAGTGCCTTTGGTAAGTTTTCTCAAACCTCTCAAATCTCAATATATAATTCAGGTACTCAGCGCTGGGAAGATACGGGAGAGGCAAAAAATACGGTATCGATTCATAGTGTCGCTAATAAACCTTATCTTTCTATTATCGATGGCGTTTTGATTTTTACCAATGCTCATACCTGCGATTTGGGAGAGAGTAAAGCCATATGGTCAGAAAATCACTGGGTCGTCAACGATGATCAGCCAGATAAAAACGTTGAGCTGCGTTTATATCCAGCAACTTATAAAGGCCAGACTCAATTATTATTAAGAGATATGGATGATCACTATAGAAGACTGCATTGTGGTATGCGAGGGTATTTTGACGGTATTGTATTAGAGCGTGAGGTCGATTAGCTTTTCGAACTTTCAAAGCAATGATAGGTTATATCTTATCTCAATTGAAATTGAAACCTTGAGCGATATTTAAGCTCTAAATAAAAAAACGGCAGGAAATAATATTCCTGCCGCCCCATAAATACTTTATGTTTGACTATTAAATCCCTGCCGCAACCTCAGCACCATCACGAATCGCACGTTTGGCATCCAATTCAGCGGCCAGTTTTGCGCCACCGATTAGGTGATATTGCGCGTCTGGTGCATCACCAACGTTTGGCATTAGCTCAACGACTGACTCTTGACCAGCACAGACCACGACGCTATCGACACGTAATAGCTGGCTTTGACCTTGACTGTTAGTGACCCAAATACCTTCATTAGTGATTTTGTCATACTGCACGCCAGCGACTTGGATGACGCCGTGAGATTTGATATGAGCACGATGCACCCAACCAGAGGTTTTGTTTAGACCACTGCCCAGACGACCTTTGCTACGCTGCATGAGGTAGACTTGGCGGATTGGTTTGATCGCGTGCGGTCTGACCAGACCACCATCACTTTGATAGTCGGTATCGTTGGTCACGCCCCACTCCTCGCGCCATTCGCTGATTGACTGCGGCTCAGGACGATAGCTTGGATCTTTTAGTCCATCAGGGCCGATCTCATCAAGCGACTGACCATGATTAGCGGTCAGATATTCACTGACATCAAATCCGATACCGCCCGCACCGATGACTGCCACTGTGTTGCCCACAGCTTTTTCACCAGAGAGCAAATCAGCATAGCTGATCACTTGCGGCAAATCAGCACCTTCGAGCTTACCTTCCAGGCTTCTAGGTACGACGCCAGTGGCGACGATGACATGATGGAACTTGGCTTTTTCAAGCATGTCCTTATCAACTTTGGTATTCAGTTTAATCTCAACACCCAAGTGCTCAAGCTCATTGATATAGTAGCGAACGGTCTCAAAGAATTCTTCTTTACCAGGGATGACTTTGGCATAGTTGAACTGACCGCCCAACACGTCTTTTGCTTCAAACAAGGTCACTTCATGACCACGTAGGGCAGCCACATGAGCGGCTGACATACCAGCGACACCGCCACCGATGACGGCGACTTTTTTAGGCTTTTTCGCTTTCTTATAGACCAGTTCAGTCTCATAACAAGCTTGCGGATTGACCAAACAAGTCGAGCGTTTGTTTTCGAACGTATGGTCGAGGCAGGCTTGGTTACAAGCGATACAGGTGTTAATACGATCTGTCTGACCGTTTTTAGCTTTATTGACCCAGTGCGCATCAGCCAAGAATGGACGCGCCATCTGAATCATATCTGCTTGACCAGTCGCGACGATTTCTTCTGCTGTTTCTGGCATGTTAATACGGTTGGCCGCCATCATTGGGATACTAATGTGCTTTTTGATTTCAGCGGTGAAATCCACAAACGCAGCACGTGGTACGCTCGTCACGATAGTCGGAATACGCGCTTCATGCCAGCCGATGCCGGTGTTCATGATGGTTACGCCCGCTTCTTCTAGCGCTTTTGCCACGGTAATGACTTCATCCATGACGTTACCGTCTTTGACCAAATCGATAACAGATAAGCGGAATAGAATGATAAAGTCTTCGCCAGTCGCCTCACGAACGGCTTTGACCACGTCGACAGCGAACTTCATACGTCCATGAATATCACCACCATAAATGTCTTTACGCTTATTCACATGGCTTGATAAAAACTGGTTGAGTAGATAACCTTCAGAGCCCATGATTTCGACGCCATCATAGCCTGCTTGCTTGGCAAGTTTGGCTGAGCGAGCGTAATCTTTTACCGTCTGCTCGATGTTTTTGATGCTCATCTTACGCGGTTTAAACGGTGAGATTGGTGATTTGATTGGGCTAGAGGATACGGCAAAAGGGTGATAGCCATAGCGACCACTATGCAAGATTTGCATGATGATTTTGCTGTCATGTTTATGCACAGCACGAGTAACGCGCTGGTGGTTGATGACGTCAGCTTTGGTATTCATCGTTCCGCCAGCAGGCAACAACCAACCTTCACGATTGGGCGAGATACCACCAGTGATCATCATTGCCACGCCGCCTTTGGCACGCTCTGCAAAATACGCCGCCAGCTTGCCGTAATTATAAAAACGGTCTTCAAGCCCTGTGTGCATAGAACCCATCACCAGACGGTTTTTTAAGGTAGTAAAACCCAAATCTAGCGGCTCAAATAAATGCGGATAGTGTTCATTGGTGCTAGCGGTATGGATCGTATTGGCATTATGGCTGGCGGACATATCATTTTCCTTATGAATGGTTTATGAGGCTACTTCTTAAAACAGTTGCGCGAAAGGGTTTAGCATTATCGATATCGTAACACACCGTGATTATTGTCAGCTATGCAGACAAGCGACTGATGAGTGAGCACTATATTAATTGCCATTACGAGTGGTACAGTGTATCAAGCTGTACTGTGGCATATGATTCAATAAACATCACGAAACCCAGCCAGATTTTGAGGTAGATTATGTATCATTATATTAATACTATGAAGAGATTAGACTAAGATATAAATCGATAAATATCGACTTATATCTATAACTTCTGTGCTAGATTACTGTACTAAATAATATACTGACGTTAATGTACTGACGCATTATAGAAATACGATAAAGGACTATCATCATGACAGATTTCCACACAGGCCTTGGCAAAAACGCCGCCAACCATCAACCGCTTACCCCTATTGATTTCATCATTCGCAGTGCACAGGTTTACCCTAATAAGACTGCCATTATTTATGACGATTTAGAGCACAATAACCTCACTCAAACATGGCAACAGACCTATACTCGCTGTCGCCAACTGGCTGATGGTCTGCGCAAATTGGGTATCGACAAAAATGACACGGTCGCAGTCATGTTACCGAACACGCCAGCAATGATTGAATGCGCCTTTGGTGTGCCGATGTCAGGCGGTGTGCTCTGTACCTTGAATACGCGACTCGATATCAATGCACTTACCTTTTGTTTGCAGCATTCCGAAGCAAAGGTCTTAATCTTAGACAGTGAGTTTTCTGAACATGCTGAAATCATCAATGAGACTTTTCCAGATTTAATCGTCATTCATGCGACAGACAATGCTGTCGATATCGAGCGTTTTGGGCTCATGAGTTATGAAGCATTGGTAGCCAGCTCAGACAGCTTGGACAATTGGGAAAAACCATCAGACGAATGGGATGCGATTGCGCTGAATTATACCTCTGGTACGACGGGCAAGCCCAAAGGTGTGGTCTATCATCATCGCGGCGCAACTCTCAATGCTATCTCTAATATTTTGGATTGGGACATGCCCAAACACCCCATGTATCTATGGACACTGCCGCTTTTTCACTGTAACGGTTGGTGCTTTCCGTGGACCATCGCCGAGCGTGCTGGGGTCAATGTGTGCTTGCGAAAAATCGATGCTGATTTGATATTGCAGCTGATTGCTAAGCATAAAGTCAGTCATTATTGCTCAGCGCCTGTGGTACACAATATGATTGCAGGCGGCAAACCTGAGTATAAAGAAGCTATTACTCATACGGTCAAAGGCTGGGTCGCTGGTGCACCGCCATCTGAAACCATGCTGGCCGAAATGGAAGCGATGGGTTTTCATATCTCTCATGTCTACGGTCTCACTGAAGTGTATGGGCCAGTGACGGTCTGCGCTGAGCAGGAAGAATGGAATGAGCTTGATGTGGCTACCCGTGCCCAAAAGAAATCACGTCAAGGCATCATTTCTCATTTGATGGCGGGATTTGAGGTATTTAAACAAGGTACAACTGAGCCAGTGGCCGCTGATGGGGCAGAAATGGGCGAACTGGCGCTGCGTGGCAATATGGTGATGAAAGGCTATCTAAAAAGTCGTAAAGCCACCGAGGAGGCATTCGCTGATGGCTGGTTCCGCACGGGTGATTTGGGCGTCAAATACCCCGATGGTTATATCAAAATTATGGACAGACTCAAAGACATCATCATCTCAGGCGGTGAGAATATCTCTAGTATCGAGGTAGAAAACGTCTTGTATAAAATGCCTGAGATTGAGAGCTGCGCTGTCGTCGCGGCGCCACATGATAAATGGGGCGAAGTGCCCGTTGCCTTTATCGAAATTCACGCTGGCAGCACCTTGCAACGCGATACGGTGATGGAGCACTGTAGTCAGCACCTAGCAGGTTTTAAAGTGCCAAAATATATTATCTTTGCTGAAATACCAAAGACCAGTACCGGTAAAGTGCAAAAATTTGAGCTGCGCCAAGCGGCCAAATCATTGGCACACGAAACCCCAAAAGTAACTGCTAGTGCGAAATAGGCTTTTGAAGGCGTAAAACATTTCTTATAAATAAAATGTCTTTTATAAAGAGGGTCAGCTTAATCATATTAGGCTGACCCTTTTTTGTGAGCGCTCTAACCAAGCTTAGGCTCAAGCCATTGATAAACTAACATCCCGACAATCATCGCGGGGATAAAGACGTACGCTTGCCACTGGCCTGTTCCGAGTAATACGATTCCTGGCCCTGGGCAAATACCGACCAACCCCCAGCCGATGCCAAATAGCATCGCACCGATAAGGAGTTTTTTATTAATAACGGTTTTGCTTGGCATCTCTATCAATATGCCAATCCAGCTCGTCTGCTGACGCTTGGCCAACTGTACGCCGACGATTGCAACCATCAGACCACCGCCCATTACAAGAGCAAGGGAGATATCCCATGCGCCAAATACGTCCAAAAACCCTTGTACCTTTACAGGATCGGTCATACCAGATATCAGCAGACCAAAACCAAATAATAATCCTGCCAGCAATCCAATTATATTTTTTAGCATGTTTGTCTCTCACTATCATTTCTTATTCATACGACTCAACGCTGTATTGGCACAATTCTTTTAAATCAAACCTAAAACATGCCTACCAACATAGACGGTCACAATACCAAAGAACATAAAGGTCGCCGTCGCTGCCATCGACCGCGGAGACAAGCGGGCATTACCACAAATACCATGCCCACTCGTGCATCCTGAACCCAAACGCGTCCCAAAACCGACCAATAATCCTGCACCAATCAACAACGGCAAAGAGGTACTGATAGCCACCTCAGGTAGCGGTCTTACCAACTGATATAGCAGCGGTGAGATGATCAAGCCCAGTATGAATAGCACCTGCCACATCTCGACACGCTTGGATTGTAGCAAGCTGGAAAAAATACCGCTGATACCTGCTATACGACCGATACCCAACAGTAAAATAACCGTCGCCACGCCTAGTATCAGACCTCCCACTAAGGAGATCGGCGTAAATGCTTGCCAGTCTATTTGTATACTCATAACGGACTACCCAATTAATTTTATTAAATACGTGCTTAAATATTAATTTATAATAATACATTATATTATAAAATATAATAAAAGGGTAAAAAAATACTGAACCTAGCATAATGCGAGTGGTTCAGTATTTTTTATAACGGTTACGATGTCTCAGTAAGCCATTGCATAAAGACCTTTATCAGACGTCTTAATCACTACTCTGACTGGCTCAGCACTTCATCAAGTGTAGCCTCAAAACGGGCTACTGTGCCGTCGATATCTGTCAGTTTATCCAAACCGAATAGACCCAAACGGAAAGTTTTGAAGTTATCAGGCTCGCCCACTTTCAATGGTACGCCAGCAGCGATCTGCATACCTGCTGCCGCGAACCCGCTACCTTTATGCATGTCATCACGTTCAGTATAAGACACGACAACACCAGGCGCTTTGAAACCTTCAGCTGCCACGCTCTCAACGCCTTTGGCTTCTAATACTTCACGAATGCGTTTACCAAGTGTCCACTGCGCATCACGCAACTTATCAAAACCGATTGCTTTGGCTTCATTAACGGCATCACGGAATTGACGTAAGCTGTCTGTCGGCATAGTCGCATGGTACGCGTGACCGCCATTTTCGTATGCGCGCATGATGTTTAGCCACTGCTTCAAATCCAAGCTAAAGCTACTAGATTCTGTACTCTCTACTTTTTTGATGGCAGCATCACTTAGCATGACCAGACCTGCACACGGTGTGCTGCTCCAGCCTTTTTGCGGTGCGCTAATCAGGACGTCGATACCTAACGCTTTCATGTCTAGCCATACGCAGCCTGAAGCAATACAGTCAATAATCAGTAAGCCACCAACGCTATGCACAGCCTCGCTCAACGCTTTGATATAGTCATCTGACAAAATAATACCAGATGAGGTTTCAACATGCGGCGCAAATACAACTGCTGGCTTTTCTTCTTTGATTTTGGCTACGGCAACGTCAATATCAACTGGAGCAAACGGTTTTGGCGACTCGCTATCGTCGCTACGATTGGCAGTAAGTACCGTAGAAGATTGGGCGATTTTGCCTTTTTCCAAGATTTGTGTCCAACGATAGCTGAACCAACCATTACGAATGATTAAGCAGTCTTCATTATTTGCCAATTGGAGGGCAACCGCTTCCATTCCGTAAGTACCAGAACCAGGCACGATCACCGCTGCATCAGCGTTATATACAGATTTTAGGTCACTAGATAAGTCGTTCATCACTTGCTGAAAGGCTTTTGACATATGATTCAGCGCGCGATCGGTGTAGACCACTGAGTATTCTAATAAGCCGTTTGGATCGATATCTTGACGTAATGCAGGCATTGAACATTCCTAGTGTATGGTTAGATGGTTAATGGCTATTCAAATCAAACTTCGTACAGTAATATTCGGATAGGAAAGCAATATAGATAGCATCTATAGTTCAGCATTAGTGTGCGTGACTACAGTGAAACGCTAAGGATGATGGGTATCCATTGAATACTCATATCAAATAAAAATGAAGAATATCATGCGAGGTTGAGCAGATAGCACGGCAACCCAATGCTATTGTTTTTGATGGTGAGGTCATGTGCTATCTTGAGCTACGCCATCCATGAGAGCTTGATATTAGCACTGATAATGCAGGTTGACAATGAGAAGTTTGCGCACTCATAATCTATACACAGTTCATGGTTTTTCAATAAATAAACGGTCGTTATCGACAGCTGCGATGAGCGTCTTGTAATCCTGATACCACAAAATCCAGCAACTCACTGTCGCCTTCACGAGCAGCCTTGCGCATGAGTTTCGATGGTGCGTGTGTCAGCGTCTGTGTTAAACGCCGTGACAGCTCGGTGAGGATGTCTTCAGGGCTAGCGTTGTCGTGCTGGAGCTGAGCAATAGACTCATGTAGCAGCTTATCTACTTGGTCATGAGTACGCGCACGATATTGCTGTATGTCTTTGCCAACTTGGCGCACTTGATAGCGCCGATCCATCTCGACGACCAATTGGCTAACCAGTAGCTCCGCATCGACGGCTGCTTGTCGGCGTTGCTCGATATTGCCAGCAATCACGTGCTGTAGATCATCGACAGAATACAGATAGACATCATCGATACGGCTAATGGTCGAGTCGATATCACGTGGTACTGCCAAATCAATCATCAACATCGGCTGATAACGGCGACGTTTCAAGGCTCGCAACGTCATGGTTTTATCAATTAATAAATCCATACTGCCACTACAGCTACTGACGATATCTGCTTCTGCTAATACTTGTGGCAGCTCTTGTAAAGGTCTAACCTCTACCAAATGACCTGATCGACGCAGCTCTGCCGCCAACGCTTCAGCACGTTCAGCGTTACGGTTGCAAATGATGACTCGCCCGACCCCAAGCCCCGCAATATGCGTGGCAACCAGACGATTCATCTCACCTGCCGCAACGACCAATAGCGTGCGACTGGGCAAATCGTCAAATATTTGCGTGACCAATTTGGCCGCCGCATAACTGAGCGAGACTGCTTGCGCACCAACCTTGGTTTCATTGCGTACCCGTTTTGCCGCCGCAAACACTTGATCGATGATCCAGCCAAGCTGGCTACTCAGTGCTCTCTGTTCCTGTGCCAACTGTACCGAGCGTTTGATTTGACCGAGGATTTGCGGCTCACCCAGTATCATAGAGTCAAGCCCTGCAGCCACTCTTAACCAATGGGTCAATGCGTGCGTATCACGGTGGACATATAGATAAGGATCAATATCAGTGAGCGACAACTGCTTGAAATCAGCCAGCCATTTTTTGATGGTGATAATGTGAGTACCAATGGCGGCAGAGGACGTCTGACTGTCGATAGCGTTATTGCTAGCAGAAGAAACTGGCTGCTCTGACAGTTGCGGGACAAGCGCATAAATCTCAGTACGGTTGCAAGTGGAGACAATCACACTGCCATCAGTAAAGGCCTCTAATTGCTCGAGCGCGACATTTACATCGTCACCTACAAGCGCCAAGCGCTCTCGTAGAGCGACTGGTGCAGTTTTGTGATTGACTCCAATGACCACTAATCTCATTATCGATAGACCATAAACATGACTCTTACCTGCCAGCCACGCTATCTTATTAGTTTTAAAAGACAGTTTTAGACGACAGTGCTGAAAGGAAGACCCTAAAAACCGCTTATTATATCATTATTGGTGGCTTTAATTAACACTCACCCATCTATGATAACTATTTGCTTGTATCTGGGCACAGGGGTAACAAATCAACTACTTATGCGATTGTTAAAATCAATCTCCATATTTTAGGCCATTTAGAGAACACTCCTTTGAATTGAGGACACGTGCTAGCAAAGCGTGGTAAAAATAAACAAAACCATTCGCTTACTTCACGTTAACTTGTTATATTTTCATAGTATTTTGTTCAACAGACCCCAATATAAATAGCTACCTTTAGCTGTTTATACTCTAAATTTTTGAAAACGTGCTCGCTATCAGTCACAAATTTATGAAATGATGATTGCCAATATCTGAGTAACACGGATGCTATTGTTTATGTCATCCATCTACTCTTATAATGTTTGTCATGGATATTCATTGCTAGGGCGTGTCCTCAATCTAAACCCTAAATGGCAGATGAGCCAAAATGAGGAAACACCCTAACCTTTAACTTGAAATAATTAAAATAAACTTGTCTTATCTACGTAGGTAAACCATGGGCGAATACGGCTATCTATGATTTTTTTTGGATCATTACTTCGGTCACCACCTCTTTATAGCGAACCATCTGGCTTTCGTGCTTTATTGCATGTCGCGATCGAGCGCCTGTGTCAACGGTATAAGCTAGCGTTGTCGTTTGCAGTGTGCTTGTGCTTGGCTGCACCTGTCCATGCCAGCCATCCTGATACCTATTTAGACACAAAAACCCCCATGATATCCACTGCTAGCGACAATCAGCCGATTGATGACAATGCGGCTGTTGAGGCAACTGTTAACGAAAACACCCTAACCATAGAGAACGTAAAAAACATTAATGGCTTAGCACCAGCCAGCCTATGGCAGCCCGAGCTTAAAGAACCAAGCTTATACGCCCTATTGGATGCAGAATTTTCTGCCGATCGCGGTGACCGACAGCGTGCGGTTGCTATTTATAAGCAGCAGTCTTTTAAAGAAGATGCCACAGTGGTATTTGAAAGAGCACTCAGCCTGTCTCTGCGTAATGAAAGGGTTGAAGACTCTTTGCAATTTGCCAAAACATGGCAAGATCAAAACCCTGATCACGTACCTGCTTGGTTTTATGTCGCACATTTGGCCTTACGCGCCCACGATTATATCTTAGCGGGTGAGACTCTAAATCGCATCTTGCGTTATGATCCGCGTGCGGACTTAAGCGAAATCCTTATCGGTATTTATCCGAACAATGACGATGACAAACGCGAGCTACTTGCCGCATTGCAGCCACTAGATAGTGAGCAAAATGCCTCACTGTCTGTATTAAAAGCGGGTTTACTCTATCAATTTAATGAGCCTGAAGTCGCCATCGTGCATATCAACCGTGCCTTAGATCGTCAGCCTGACTATGTGCCCTTTATTACGTTAAAGGCCGACATATTGCGCAAAATCGTCACCGCAGAGACTGTCATCAATTATGTCAGTCAAGCTCGTCTACGCAATCCTGATAGCAAAAGCTTATATTTATACGAAATTCGTTATCTATTAGATTTAAAACAAAGCGAGCAAGCTTGGAAATTACTGCTTGAAGCCCATAACCGATTTAGTGATGATGCCGAGATTACCTTGCTAGCTGCACTGGTGAGCTTGGATGTTGAAGAGTACGCTAGTGCCGATGAACTACTCAACATGCTCGCCAAGAGTCCCGCTTACCTTGACCAAGCCTACTATTATCTTGGTATCAGTGCCGAGCGGCAGCAGCAATTTGATCAAGCCAAAACCTATCTCAATGGCGTCATGCAAGAGGATTTGGTATTAGAAGCACGTAGAAAAGTAGTGGCTTTTGAATTGCTCGATGACGATGTCGATGCAGCAATCGCGACTTTAGAAAAACTGCGCAAAGACTTTACGGTATTCGCGCCTGATGCTTTTGTGATGCAAGCCGATATCCTATGGCAACAAAATGAGTCGGATGAAGCACTGCGTCTACTGACACGTGCCGCTCGTAAATATCCTGATAATGAAATGCTACTCTTTGCACGTGCTCAGCTTTTGGATGACAAAGAAGACTATATCGTCAAGCGCACCTTGCTCAATCATTTGCAGGCATTAGATCCTAGCAACCTATCCTATCAGCTCAGTTATGCGCAGTTACTACTGGCCAATGAACGCAGCTCAGAGCAAGGCTTGGCGCTAGCCACAGCGATTATTAAAATTCATTACGATGACCCACGTTACGATAATGAGCTACATCTACAAGCACTCAATATCCTAGCAAGCAATGCGCTGGCTAACAAAAACTACCAGCAAGTGATCGACTACCTACAAACGCCTTATGATGTGCTCCCGACCCTACGCTCAGGTGCGCTGTTATTGCGCGCCTACCAAGGCCTAGGTAACAATGAAAGAGTCGAGGCATTACTCGCAGACTTGCAGCAGCGCTTCTCATTTGGACAGCATAATATCAATGACCGCATACAACTGTATTAAATGCATGGTCAATCAACCATCTTGATAGTAGGCAAAGCAGTTGTACGATTACAAGGCACTTATAAGAAGCTAACAGCCGTGCATAACCGAGCAACAAATAACGCTTAAGCTAATATCTTTGTTCATCTTTCCATTTTGAGAAACTATTATGTCAGCATCAATCACTTCTTATAAACCAAATAAATTGGCTCTGTTTACTGCTATAACTGCAGCCATGCTCATAACCTCTGGCTGTCAGTCACTAAAAACGGCCAACGCGACTAACCAGCCAACGACTACTGTACAAGGTCAAAACGCTGATCAACCACAAAAGCTAGAGAGCTTTAATATCACGGGTAAAATTGGGGTAACGACGCCTGCGAATGATTCGACAGGTACTCAAGGTGGTAGTGCGTTCTATGCATGGGGTCAGCAAAATGACCGATTTGCCATTGAATTAATTGGCGCACTTGGTATCGGCAAAACCAACATTGAATATAATGGTCAGACCGCTACTCTGGTTAGCGAAAAGACAGGTACATTGACCGCTGACGATCCTGAAACCTTGCTAAAGAAAGCCACTGGTTGGCAAGCGCCAATTTCACAAATGCCTTACTGGATTTCTGGTCGCCCAGCACCTTCAGATAGTGCGCCACAACTGGATGATCAGAGCCGCTTAGTTAGCTCAGTCAATGGTGAGTGGACAGCCAGCTTTACTTATAAAGGTACGGATAAGCTACCTAGTAAAATTAGCGCAGTACAGCCACAGGGTAACAAAGTTGTAATGACGATCAACCATTAATCCATCTTTTATTAACAACAGAAAGACTGCTAAAAACCATCATTGCTAATTAAGATAGCTGTTTATAACTGCACCTTATGATAAAAAAATATGACTGAAAATATAGCCGAACCATCTGTTTCTATGATTACCCGTTTATCGCCTGCAAAACTCAATCTATTTTTGCACATCACTGGCAAACGCGCTGATGGCTATCATAATTTGCAAACGGTTTTTCGCCTGCTCGATTGGGGCGATTATTTACATTTTTCGATGATAGATGATGCCGTCATTTCTACGGCTAATAATGGATTAGATGCTAATAAACTCTGTCATCAGCTATTGATATTGGCTGGTGCAGAAGCGATAACGACCAGCATAGAAGATAATCTCATTTTTAAAGCAGCACGCGCATTGCTAGCGTCTGCTATACAGTCAGACAATTTACCTGAGCAGTTAGCGCCAGTACAAATCACTGTAGACAAGCACTTACCAATGGGCGCAGGATTGGGTGGCGGCTCCTCCAATGCTGCTACTACCTTATTGGCATTAAATGAGATTTGGCAGCTTAATTTAACTTGTGACGAGCTTATAAAGATTGCTACACAGGTAGGCGCGGACGTGCCAATCTTTATCTTTGGGCATGATGCGATTGCGATGGGCATTGGTGAGGAACTGACCGCCATTGATTTACCAGAACAGCAATATTTAATGTTGACACCTGATGCACACGTCAACACTGCCACACTTTTCGCTCATCCGAAACTACAGCGAGATATCGCGCCCCTATCGATTGAAACCATTCAAAGCCAATACGCTGACTATATACAAACGCTCACTGCACCCTATCACAATGTCTTTACACCTGTCGTCACAAGCCTTGCTCCCACTGTTAGAGATGCCTTGCATTACTTGCAAGGACTAGAGCAGCAAGCGATGGGTACAGCACGTATGACCGGCTCTGGTAGTGCGGTGTTTTTGCCATTGGATGCGAGTGTGGCTACTGACAAAGCGCTTTTGGCAAAATGGGTTGAAGGTGCGCCTTGTGCGGCATATATAGTTGGGAGTTTATAACTGCGCAAGTTTTTATAGATAGGTGAAAAGGTAAGATCCGCAAATACTATCAAGCCTAAAGCATTTAAGAGTAAAATATGATCACTCTCGGAAATACAGAAACTATTGCTTTTAAAATACACGAAATGGAAAAGCCATTCATAGTGATGGATATTATTGTGAACTCAGTAAACATCAGTTATCAAGATAATAATTATTATGCGTTTCCACTTGTTAACAATATTAAGAAAGAAATAGAACTTATTACTGATGGCGAATTTCACCTAAATAAAAGCTTGATCAATAAACCACTAAGCAAGCTACACGATATTTTTTATGAAACTGAAACTGGAGCTTACGATAGCAGTAGTGAGAGAACTAACTTTTTGTTCTATGACTTATCTACTAACAAATCTCTATTTTACGTTTACCAAGAAGATGAATGTCTGAAATTTTTTGATAGTAATAATACTATCACTTCAAGAATAAAGAAAAGTGAGTTCTTAGCTACATTGCTAAAGCTGTTGCATACAGTTGAGTCTTACGCTGCTCCTCGGAACATATAAGACTACTTTGGAAATCCTGTACCAGACACGCTAGTCTCAAGCTCACTAATATAGCCCTACGAGAGAATATGAGTAAGGCATCAATCCTTATTACCGACTTTCACCATATACCTATCGAAATCATACCGTCCTTGATGAATTAAGAATAAATAGCAGAAAAAGGCGCAAATGACTTGCAAAATCTGAAAATTTAATTATAATAGGTCGCCTCAATAGGGGTATAGCCAAGTTGGTAAGGCATCAGGTTTTGATCCTGACATCCGTTGGTTCGAGTCCAGCTACCCCTGCCATTTTTAAGTTCGAAGTGTTTGATATGTATACATTATAAGTGAATTATAAATCGTCACTTATCGTATTACCATTGACAACGCCATCCCAGTTTCGGTATAGTTCGCAATGAACGCCGCTAGGGAAAAGTTAGATATCAAACGGTTCATCCGTTTTGTAGATAACTGAAAGGTCGTAACGCCATTCTAAAAGTGACAATTATTAAAAGTTACTGCTAGAAATCGGACGTACACAGCCTAGACATTACAGGGGTATAGCCAAGTTGGTAAGGCATCAGGTTTTGATCCTGACATCCGTTGGTTCGAGTCCAGCTACCCCTGCCATTTTTTACTGTAATAGTATTCATCAAAACTTTTCACCACTCTTTTCTGAATTTGAGCAGTTTGACACTGCTTAGCGGTCTCTGCTTGAGTCAATCAATAGGACTTCTGTCATGCCTTATTTGGCGATTTTTACGGGCAATGCCCACCCAGAATTAGCAAAAACCGTAGCCGATCATCTTCACATACCTCTTGGTAAAGCTGACATCACGCGTTTTTCTGATGGCGAAATTGCCGTGGAAATCAAAGAACACGTACGTGGTAAAGATGTGTTTATCATGCAGCCTACTTGTGCACCGACCAACGACAACTTGATGGAAATCATGATGATGGCTGACGCTTTGCGTCGCTCTAGTGCTGGCCGTATCACAGCTGTCATGCCGTATTTTGGTTATGCTCGTCAGGATCGTCGTCCACGCTCAGCTCGTGTACCTATCTCGGCTAAAGTGGTCGCTGACATGCTAAACATCGTTAGTATCGATCGTGTAATGACGGTTGATTTGCACTCAGATCAAATTCAGGGTTTCTTTGATATTCCTGTAGACAACATCTACGGCACCCCTGTATTACTTAACGACCTACAAAAACAAGATTATGACAACATCATGGTTGTCTCACCTGATGTCGGCGGTGTGGTTCGTGCACGTGCCATGGCCAAGCAATTGGGTGATACCGACATGGCAATTATCGATAAGCGCCGTGCCCGTGCCAATGAATCACAAGTGATGCACATCATCGGCGACGTTCGTGACCGTGATTGTGTGATTGTTGATGACATGGTTGATACTGCAGGTACACTATGTAAAGCCGCTGAAGCATTGAAAGCGAATGGCGCGCGTCGCGTGTTAGCTTACATTACTCACCCTGTTCTATCTGGGAATGCACTGAAAAACATCAGTGAATCTGCACTAGATGAAGTTGTTGTTACTGATACGATTCCACTATCTGAAGCGGCAAAAGCTTGTAGCAAAATTCGTCAAGTCAGTATCGCGCCGATGCTAGCTGAAAGTCTACGCCGTATTAATAACGAAGAATCTATCAGTGCCATGTTTGATGTTTAAGACTCAAGCAGTCATGACTATTTTTTGATGCAAAACACACAGTTATAACCGCCAATCAATAGTCAAAAACAGAGCGCCAAGTGTCACCACTTGGCGCTCTGTTTTGTGTAGGCCTGTTGCGTAGGTCTTTATTATTGCTACAGAATCACGTATAATGCGCGCCTGTGCTGACCTTTTGTTTGATTCGTACAGGTTAGCACTACCAAAAGTGCTGATCATGCTTAAAAGCCAGCATCGTTTTGATAGTTATTATCATCACAAGCAGTGCTATAAGCAAATGGCTAAATTTGAAAATTGCGTGTTTTATTGGCAACGATAATTTTTAGCTATCATCACGTATTAGTGGATTGGTCGCAAATCCACTTTTTTATGACCAGACACTTCATCATACTTTTTATAGGATTATATCCATGAGCATTAATCATTTTGAACTAAACGCTATTGATCGTTCTGCTGAATTACAAGGTAAAGGTGCGAGCCGCCGCCTACGTAAGCAGAACCTAGTTCCTGCTATCATTTATGGTGGTGGTGAGCAACCAACAGCTATCTCTATCAAAATCAATGAACTAGTAAAATCACTTGAATTTGAAGCGTTCTTCTCACACATTTTGACCATCAATGTTGACGGCGTAGAGCATCAAGCTGTTATCAAAGATTTGCAGCGCCATCCTGCTAAAGGTTTCCCAATGCATGCTGATTTCCAGCGCGTTGTGAAAGGTCAAAAAATCACTATGAACGTTCCTGTTCATTTTGCTGGTAAAGAAGAAGCGCCAGGCACTGCAAAAGCTGGTGTTTTGTCAACGCTAGTATCAGATATCGAAATCTCTTGCATTCCATCACTACTACCTGAGTATCTAGAAATAGACGTATCTGGTATGGAAATCGGTGATTTGCTTCGTTTATCAGACATCAAACTTCCTGAAGGTGTTGTTATTCATGAGCTTGAGCTAGAAGATGGCCATGACCGCACAATCGCTAACATGCAGCCACCAACAGTAGAAGAAGTTGATACTGACAGTGTTGATGCAGCTGAAGTACCTGCTACTGCGCAGAATGCTGAAGAGAAAAAAGACAGCGAGTAATATCCTATTTCTCTGTAGTGCTCGATTTTGTGCTACATAGTCATACATTCGTTTAGTCAAAAAAACAGCAGGTGATGAATATCTCCTGCTGTTTTTGTAAGTAAGGTTTGCACATATACCATAGTCAAAGAACGCTAAAACGGGTACAAGGCAGCCGATTGCAGATGGGACAAGTCGTACATCTAGAAAGAATAATACCGTAGCAGTTTATTAATTCTCTGACTATATCTATCGATGTTGCAAACCTTACCCACTATTTATCACATTCAAGCAAGGTGTTTTTATGGCCATAAAGCTTATTGTCGGTCTTGGTAATCCTGGTCAGCAGTATATGTTTACGCGTCATAATGCAGGATTTTGGTTTGTTCATCATTTGGCTCAGCAGTTTAACATTACGCTCTCCCCTGATAAAAAATTCCATGGGGTGACAGGACGTGGACAAATCCACGGGTCTGATGTGCGTTTACTTATGCCGCTGACGTTTATGAATAAATCTGGTCAGTCAGTGGTGCCTATGGTAAATTTCTATGGCATCAAAAATGATGAATTGTTGATCGCGCACGACGAGCTCGATATTCCAGCGGGTAGTATCAAACTCAAAACCGATGGTGGACATGGTGGTCATAATGGTCTACGTGATATCACACCGCATATCGGCAATGATTTTCATCGTCTGCGTGTGGGTATCGGCCATCCTGGTCACAAGTCTAAAGTTAGTGGACACGTCCTCTCAAAAGCATCTCCTGATGAGCAGATTGCGATTGATAGCGCGCTGACAGCTGCTTTTGACGCGCTCCCATTATTGTTAGATGGTGACGTCGAAAAAGCTCGTTCACAAATCAATGGCTTTAAATTACCCGAATAATATAATGGTTCAATGATAACGACCTTTTATTTTGGCAGTTTTATCCCCATTAACCTTTTGATTTAGTTAATTAATATCAGTTACGCCAAGGAACCAACCTATGCTACTTAATATGCTTAAATGCAAATTGCACCGTGCCCGTGTTACCCATGCCGAGCTTCATTATGAAGGCTCTTGCGGTATCGACAGTGATCTATTAGATCTTGCTGGTCTACGTGAAAATGAATCTATCGATATCTATAACGTGACCAACGGTAAGCGCTTTCGCACCTACGCTATCCGTGCTGAAGCAGGCTCTGGTATTATCTCGTTAAATGGTGCTGCCGCTCATATGGCAGACTTGGGCGATATCGTTATCATTTGCGCTTATGCACATTTTGATGAAGTAGAAGCCTCAACCTATCAACCAAAACTTGTCTATTGTAATGAAGACAACACGGTAAAAGACACGGCAAACATTATCCCTGTACAAGTTGCTTAATATGACGGGATAGTGAGGTTTTGGGTAAATAAAAGGTGAATAGTAAACCGAACCGTTGACTGTATTATTCTAATGACCAAAAACCGCCACGCTAATATGAAAGCTGAATCCAAATAAAGATTCAGCTTTTTTTATGCCATTTTTATTTATTAAATTCATATTTTTATCATGTATAAGGAAACATATCGATGTGGTTGGCAGCGCTTGCAATACTGATTGGGTTAGCAATTTTAGTTTGGAGTGCCGATGTCTTTATTGATGGGGCGACAGCACTGGCAACAAAGCTGAGTGTGCCTAGCTTCTTAATCGGTGTCTTGATATTAGGCATAGGCACGTCAGCGCCTGAGATGGTGGTTTCGGTATTAGCAGCGCTAGACGATAGCCCCGAGCTGGCTCTGGGCAATGCTTATGGCTCAAACATCATTAACATCGCATTGGTGTTGGGTGCGACCGTACTTATTAGCCCCATTATCATCCGTAAGGGCATCGTAAAGCGCGACCTGCCCCTGCTGCTACTTATTACCATCATAGCCGCTTGGCAGCTACGTGATGGCACATTGAGTCAAGCTGATGGTATCGTACTACTGGTGTTATTGGTCGCTGTCTTGGGATTACAAATCATAATGAGTATCCGTGAAGGTCATCATGAGCACGAAGATGATGTGATCGTAAATCGTGCGGATACAGAGCACTCAGAGAACTTGGAGCCGAGCGTGGCACGGGGTCTTGTCAGCTTATTTATTGGTATGCTGATGCTGGTAGTGAGCTCACGTGCTATCGTGTGGGGCGCTGTCGAGTTGGCAACGCTGTGGGGTCTTAGTGAGCTCATCATTGGACTGACGATTGTGGCCATTGGTACATCATTGCCTGAGCTGGTATCGAGCTTGTCAGCGGCACGTAAAGGTGAGCATGATATGGCGCTAGGCAATATCATTGGCTCTAATATCTTCAATACGTTGGCAGTGGTCGGATTGGCAACCGTTATTGCCCCTATTGCCGCCGATCCAGTGATCTTGTCGCGCGATGTAATGGCGATGGGGCTATTGACGATATTGCTCGTTGTACTTTGCGTATTTGCCTTTAAGACAAAACGCCTATTCGGTCGTACGTCTGGCGCCACATTGGTTCTGTTCTTTATGGGCTACACCGCATGGCTGATTCAAACCGTGAGCATATAATTTTTGATTTTATACCGTTCGAGCGCCTAAGCTTCAATCTTTAAACTGTTTGGACTGAACCAGCTAAGCAACGGTATCACTATGTCGTTATGCCAATAGGCTATCACTACGGTTTTTTCTTACGGTTTTTGAAACCGCGCCATAGCCCTTCATGTGCCACTTTTGGCATTTTTAGGGTAATGGTGTTAGAAAGCATGTCTTGTACTGCCAGACCGCGAGGGTTGAACAGACAGAACATATAATTGAATACCAAACCAAGGAACGCGCTGGCCAATAAAGCGGCGCGTGATCCATCCACCAGACTGCCAATAATGCCAAAAAGTAGCGGCATCAAACAAGCAGCCAAAATACGCTTGAACGACTGTCCCCACGTTAGCCATTGGCCCGCATCATTGATCGTTTTCAACCGCCACGTTTGCATGCCCAATGTCTGACCACCACGGCGCCAGAATATCCCGTAAAATGCCACGAGCGTCAGTACAAATGATGGCGTCATAATGGCGTTCTGATACCAAAGCGGCAGTGACTGGGCTTGTGATGATTCCGTACCCGTCTCCATAGTCAACAGCGTGCCCACGACGGTTAGTATCGTCCCTACCAAAAACAACAGTGCCAAAATAAGCATACCATCATAGAGAATTGCCACGACACGAATCATGGGCTTAGCGATGGTTGGCTCTTCGTTAGCATCTTGCTGTGCAGTAGCGCTCGGTTGAGGCTTTGATTTAGTAGCGGCTTTTGAGGGACGTTTAGATGGACTTTTTGACATGGTACAAGCTCATAGCAAGCAGTGAATAGTAATGCCATTGTACCGTAAATGGTTGGCCTATCGTACATTATCCTAACGGACTATCCAAGATCATAGATGGCTCTCCAATATTATAGATGGCTCTCCAATATTATAGATGATTATCCAATCATGCTAAAAACAAGAGCTGGTCCTAGAATGAATAAGTTGAAGGGTAAAAGTGACAGACATAAAAAAACCGCCAAATTGTCATAAGACAGGCGATTATTTTAGGTACTTCTTAAGCTTATATAATAAGCTAGTATGCAAATGGTGCGCCTGGAGAGATTCGAACTCCCGACCCCTTAGTTCGTAGCCAAGTGCTCTATCCAACTGAGCTACAGGCGCGTATTTTGCACATCATCCACTGCGTTGTTAATAACAATTGCAGTAAATTAGGTTGGTTATTATATAGATAATATCGCTTGTGTCAACATTTTTATTCATTAAAATAAAATTAATTTTTAACTTATAAAAAATAAACAACCAATTTTTGCGATGCTACTCTAAAA
>NZ_JASDDJ010000052.1 GCF_030407455.1 Psychrobacter sp. 5A.1 | reverse complement strand
ATACTATTAGCTTCTAGACTGATAATTAAATATTAATGTAGCTCTATCTTTAAAAAGATCAATTTTAACCAAATATTACAATAAACTTTCAAATAAAACTCATCTAACTAATGGGATTTATTTAAACTGCATCCTGAATTTTTTGTTGGTATAACCGTTGGTATAAGATAGAATAACATAAAATATTTTATTATAAATCAATAACTTAATATTGATATTTGGTTGATACTGGGCCCACCAAATTCAAACCCTTACAGTCATTGACTTGTAAGGGTTTTTTGTTGTTTAAAATTTTTGGGTGGTATTTCAAAAATCATGCTGAGAAGATAAAGATGGTAAACACCCTCAATCAAGTCAGCTACCAAATTCAATTATGGAGACTAGGTGCCCAGATGGTTCAAAAAGCATGACTGAACCGCCCCGAGATTGTCGGAGACTCAACATTCTGAGAGAATACGACAATGAAAAGACAAACCTACACTCCTGAGATTAAAGAACGCGCCGTTCGCATGCTGATCGAAGCAGCAAACGACTATCCCTCTACATGGTCAGCCATTCAAGCCATTGCCCCTAAGATTGGCTGTACGCCTGAAACCCTACGATCATGGCATAAAAAACACATCGATCAAACTATTCCTGCCTCAGTGCAAGCGCAAAGCGACAAAGAACGCATCAAAGAGCTTGAACGCGAGAATAAAGAGCTCAAGCAAGCTAATGAAATCATCAGAAAGGCTGCGGCTTTTTTCGCCCAGGCGGAGCTCGACCGCTGACTAAAATCATGATTCAATTCATCGACGACAATAAACATCTTTATGGGGTCGAGCTGATCTGTAGAGTATTACCGATTGCCCCGTCAACTTATTATCGTGCTAAAGACTTGGAGGATTGCCCTGAGAAGCGTTCCCTTCGCAGTCAGCATGACGACTTTTACATCAGTGAAATCAGACAGACGCATCTGGACTGACAGCAAATGCCGTTATGGTGCGCGTAAAGTCTGGCAGCAGATGAAAGCTGATGGGTTAAAGGTTGCTCGTTGTACCATAGAGCGTTTAATGAGACAGCATGGCCTACAAGGTGTCTGGCGCGGTAAGGGTAAAATAACAACTCACAGCCGTGATGATCAAAAGCGTGCTGATGACTTGGTTAATCGTAACTTTAGCGCTCATCGCCCTAACCAGCTCTGGGTGGCAGACTTTACCTATATCAAGACGATAAGCGGCTGGGTGTATACCGCTTTTATTATTGATGTGTTTGCTCGCGCTATCGTCGGCTGGAAAGTATCTAATCGTATGAATACCGATATGGTAATGGCAGCATTAAATCAAGCGATAACAGATAGAAACAATCCCAAAGATGTGATTCATCACAGTGATCGAGGGGTTCAGTACTTATCTATTCGCTATACCGATAAGATGACGGACTGCGGCGTGATTGCTTCTGTTGGTATAGTCATTCCACTATAAAAGTATGACAGCGTTAACCTCGCTTGAAGTATCACATATACATCTACACTTGGTTGCCTTGTACTACTTTTAAATTGAATCGACTATACAACAGGCGATTCATACGACAATGCACTGGCTGAAACGGTCAATGGACTCTATAAATCTGAAGTAATTGACTATTTAAAGCAGAACTGGACTGGTGTGAACGATATTGAACTGGCAACCCTTGAGTGGGTGGACTGGTTTAATAAAACCCGTTTACATGGCACGATTGGATATGTGTCACCCTTTGAGTTTGAAAAGCGGTATTATGATAATTTAACCCTGTCAGGCATCGCTGCCTGACTCAAGTAAATCACTCTCCGATAAAGTCGGGGCGGTTCAGACTGATTATGACGATAAGACTAGGCGCTTTAGCCGCGACGATTATAGTCAAAAACGTAGTCACGGAGGCTTAGCTATAATAGGTAACGACTGCGAACCGCATCAACATAGGTTCGACGATAATGATAGAGGCTTCGGTATAGTATAGGCAATGATACATATAGAGCTGTTTCAGATACGGGTGTATCGACTGGTCCATGGATGCATGGATGCATGGATGCATGGATGCATGGTGACAATAAAGGAAGAAGAAAATGAGTGATACTATTGAAGGCTTTATCAACAGAATAACACCAAAAGAAATGCTTTTATTAGAAAAAGAGATTTATGATAAATCGCTATTAGCATTTACATTTGTAGATGAATTTATATTACATAACTACCCTGATGATTTGTTATCCGATGATATTGTTCAGTTTGATATATCAGATTATCCTGATGCTAATTCAGCTGGTATTTATTTAGAAGAGTGGAATTATGACCCATCACCTTTGGGGAAAAATGAGTTTAATTTATCTGTACCTATCTTACTAGAGGACAGAATCAAAAAGATATTAGAAGTATTAGAGATAGTGGTCAAACACCCGAATGTAAACAGAATGGCTGTTTCTATAAATAGATGTAGTGAAATTGAGGAAATCAAAACATGTGACTTTAAGACGTATAAAAAAGTCATTATGGAGGACTGTTTAAATGATTGTCCGCCAAACAAGCTGTATATAATAAATGAATAGTATTCATGGTTTTAAAACAAGCGAAAAGATTATGATTTATTCAGCAGACTTTCGAGCTCAAGTGATTAAAAGTGGCGAACAGCAATGCATGAGTATCAGGCAAGCTGGTACATGTTATAGCATTAGTAAGGCCACGCTACAGAATTGGCTCAAAGATCCTAGTATCAAACTAACTCGCAATAAGCCACCCAGTAAAATACCTAATGAAGCACTACTAAAAGACGTTGAACAGTATCCAGATGATTACATGTACGAGAGAGCACAGCGTTTTGGGTGTAGCAAGTCGGGTATCGAGGCTGCTTTAAAACGCCTTGGCATCAGTCAAAAAAAAGACCTTGGAGCATCCAAAAGCTTGCCCCCTAAAGAGAGCTAACTATCTAAGAAAACTTAACGAATACATGGTTCAAGGCCTTGCTATTGTATACATGGATGAAAGCGGCTTTGAGTCTGAAACCCTGCGTCCCTCTGGCTATGCACCGATAGGTAAACCCTGTATCGATAGCTACAATTGGCAAGGTAGAAAACGAACCAATGTCATCGGTGCTCTCTATGAAAAAATGCTGTTTGCCCTGGATTACTTTGAGAAAAACATCAACGGAGATGTATTCTATGACTGGTGCAAATATACCCTTATTCCAAGCCTTAAGACCAAATGCGTGATTGTGATGGATATGAGCGAGGATAAAGCAAAGCACTGCTTTGCCTGAGTGCAAGACGAGAGCTGTGCTTGAGTGACTAGCTTTCACAAACGAGTGCAAAGACTGTTGAATAGACATGGTCATCGCTTGTTGTTTCTACCGCCTTATAGTCCTGATTTAAATCCTATTGAGAAAAAATGGGCACAGGCTAAGTTTCTGCGGCAAGGCTGGATGGAGAATAATCTACCTAAACTGTTCTATGATATGGGTTTTATTGTGGATTGACTATATAGGTATACAGGAGTCGAACTGTTTAGCTTTGCTTACTCAAAATTTTTCACTAATCTTATTTATAGCGTTTTTTCTGATGAACGATTCGTCATCATTGGTTAACTTCAATAGCAAGTCTTTTGGTATGTTTTTATTATAGACGAGTCTATTTCTGACAGAGGCGTCTTTATCATCTGCCAATACCTCAAATATTTCTCTAGTTATTTTGTTTTTCATAGCAACATTCCTTCTAACGGTAGGACTGTCATCGTACGTCAACGTTTCAAGGACTTCTATTGGAACTGTTTTATTTAGAGCTACCCACTCGCGCATAGTTGGGTAGTGACGTATTATTTCAAACCACGTTTCCAATGCTGCACACTCGTTAATCGCTCTTCCATAATCTTGGGTGTGGTCACTTGTTCTGAGTAAGAGAAACTCTTCAGCTGATGTAATCATTAAAACTTACCTTCTGTAGCTCTTTCCAAATTATAAATTTATCATAAATCCTTCGTTACTGTGTTTAGTTAAGAACTCATACAAACTGTTAAAGGTATACCCCAAGGGAACCAGTTATTTTGCCCTTTAAACCTATTAATAAACCACTTAAAACAGACTGATATAATGGAACTACTTAAAATAAGTCTTATTTAATGGTTCATAAATAGGTATTTTTGACGGCAACCTTATCCAATACTGCGTAAAAATCTTATTAGGGTACTGACTTATGCAAGCGGTTTTTCAATAAGCGATTTATTAGCCATCTCATTGGCCATGAGCAGCGCTTGATATAAGCTAGTGGCACTTGCACCTCCTCGCCCTGCCAAATCAAGTGCTGTACCATGATCGACAGACGTTCGAATATAAGGTAATCCTAAGGTCAGATTAACCGTATCACCAAAGCCATGCGATTTTAAGACTGGCAATCCTTGGTCATGATACATAGCAATCACTGCATCACAGTTTGCTAAATGTCTCGGGGTAAATAACGTATCCGCTGGCATCGCCTCTGATATGTCTACGCCTGCATCGATGAATGCTTGCAACACTGGATTGATAATCTCAATCTCTTCCATACCTAGATGGCCGCCCTCGCCCGCATGCGGATTAAGGCCACAAACTAAGATACGTGGCTGCTTTAAGCCAAATTTCTCTCGCATATCATCAATGACAATCTGTACCGTTTGGCGTACATTATCCGCAGTAATCGCAGCAGGTATGTCTTTTAATGGCAGATGCGTAGTGACAAGCGCGACTTTCATCGCTTGATTGGCAAGCATCATGACAACTTTGTCACAGCCACTTTGTTGCATAAAAAACTCAGTGTGACCGCTAAACATGGTGCCATCTAATAGCTTAATGCCTGCATCAATGAGTGCGGACTTTTGCAATGGCCCCGTGACGATGGCAGCGACGGTATTATTGAACGCTAGCTTATGCGCAATATCTAATTGGTGGGCAACCATGACTGAATTGCTAGTATCAATTTGTCCAGAGATGACTGGTGCTGCGCAAGGCGTATGAAGCAAGATAAAAGCATCATCACTATGAGTCGTATTCGTTGACATCCGCTCTAAGAAATCATCCGCCTCTATATTTTCGTCTACCGTCTGCCATGATGGGCAGTCTTTTAATACGCCAGCAGTAGTAAGCGCCTTTGCTCGCTCTGTCATTGCATCAGCATCAGCAGTTACCCAGATTGGCCGAGCAAAGTCTTGCAACTTATTTTCTGCCGCTAGTAGCAGTACGACGTCCATACCAATGCCAGCAGGTTCGCCTGTGGTGATTAATAACGGGTGTTTTTTCTGTATCATAATAAAAGCCTTATATTTAAAATAAACCATTGATTTTATTGTATTTATAATAGAAATTATCATTTCTTATAACGGAGTGTTATATGCTATTTTTTATTTTATAAAGACCGATAACTTTGGATTTAGTTGTCTATCAATTCTAAAAAAAGCACATAATGTGTTAAACTTTCGCATTTGATTGTAGCATTTACGAGCAAACGTCAGACCACGTTTTGGTACTTCTATCGTATGGGTGGGCCACGTTTACTTTACTGTATCGTTATTAAAATAAATCCTTATACCACATACCCATTTATACCTTCTTTTATATCGACTTTTGACACATTAGGCACTCATGGCAGACAACGAAAAAACCGACGACTTACTCAATCAGACACCGCCGCACAATATTGATATTGAAAAGGCATTGCTCGCCTCTTTGATGAGCATCGAAGAGGCCTATGACAAGATTGCTGATATTGTCACCAAAGATGACTTTTATGCTGGGCGCCATCAATATATTTTTGATGCCATTGCTCATCTGGCAGCAGTGAATGAGCCTTATGATACGGTCATGGTGCATGACTGGCTAGAAGCGCAAAAACTACTCAAAGGCGCGGGCGGTGACAGTTATTTGGCAGATATTTTGAGCCAAAGTCCTGCGACTCTTTTTAACCTGACTGCTTACGCCCAACGTGTACGTGAGCTATCAACCCTACGTCAGCTGATTACCACTGGTAATGATATGCTAACGCTTGCCTATAATCCAAAAGACCAAAGCGTCAGTGACATTTTAGACAGTGTCGAGGGCAAGATATTTAGTATCAATGAACAGCACAATAAACGCGCGGAACAGCGTGGCCCTGTCGGCATTACCTCGGTGTTGACCAACGTCATCGATAAGATTCAAGAGCTAAAATCCAATCCCGACGGCATGATTGGTTTGCAGACGCCATTTGCTGAGCTGAATAATAAAACACAAGGCTTGCAGGCAGGCGATTTAATTATCGTCGCCGCACGTCCTTCTATGGGTAAAACCACCTTTGCGATGAACTTGGCAGAAGGCATTTTATTCAACGAAGATTTGCCAGTCGTGGTGTTTTCGATGGAAATGCCTGCAGAGTCTATCGTCATGCGTTTGCTGTCATCGTGGGGCGCGATTAATCAGACGCATCTGCGTTCTGGGCAAATGAATGAAGATGAATGGGCAAAAATGATGAATGCCATTCAACACTTGCAATCTAAGCACCTCTATATCGATGATAGCACTGCCCTGCCGCCGTCTGAGATGCGTTCACGCTGTCGCCGTATCGCCAAAAATCACGATGGCAAGCTTGGCGCTATCGTAGTCGATTATCTTCAGTTGATGAAAGTGCCAAACCTAGATGGCAACCGTGTTGGTGAAATTTCTGAGATTTCTCGTAGTCTAAAAGCCTTAGCACGCGAACTTGAATGTCCAGTGATTGCGCTGTCTCAGCTTAACCGTAGTCTAGAAAACCGTCCTAACAAACGTCCGATTATGTCGGATCTACGTGAATCTGGGGCGATTGAGCAGGATGCCGATTTGATTATGTTCATCTACCGTGATGAGGTTTATAATGAAAACTCAGACCACAAAGGCGTGGCGGAAATCATCATCGGTAAACAACGTAATGGCCCTATCGGCACCATTCGTTTGGGCTTTGAAGGTCAATTTACCCGCTTTATCAACCTAACGCCAGAGTACTATCAAAACGTCAGTTTTGAGAATGACGAATAGTCATCGCTTTACTGCTTATGCTTGCTTAATCTTAAATGCGGAATAGCAAACAACTCTCAATAACCATAGCCAGTGCCACATCAGCCCAACTGATGCAGTACTGGCTTTATAACTTCATAATTCTACTTATAAAGAAGGCGATTATGCGCACAATCACTATAAAACCAAATGCCATTACCCATAATCTCAGCCAAGTAAAACAACGAGCCCCACAGTCAAAAGTACTGGCGATGGTCAAATCCAACGCTTATGGACATGGCGTGGCGGCAGTCTTGCCAGCCCTGCAGCAAGCAGATGGTATTGGCGTTGCTACTTTGACTGAAGCGTTAGAAGCCAGACAATTGGGTTGGGAAAAAACCATCGGCCTAGTAGAAGGTGCGTTTACCGCTGATGAATGGCAACAAGCCATTGATCATGATATTAGCTGCGTGATTCACCACGGCCCACAGCTAGAATGGGCACTACAAAATATCCCACCAGCTGGCAGTGCGACCAGAGTGGCTTGGCTCAAATACAATACGGGTATGAACCGCTTGGGTTTCAATGCTGAAGGCGTATTATCAGCAGCCCAGCGTCTACATGAAGCAGGATATCAACTGATTCTCACCACGCATTTTGCCAATGCTGATGATCGTTATCATCCATTAAATGCGATGCAAATTCAGCGTTTCTCAAGCGTACTAGCGACTTTGAAAGACACTATTAGCCCAGATATCAAAGGCTCATTGTGCAATTCAGCTGGTACTGTCAATTTCCCAGAGCATCATTATGATTGGGTACGTCCAGGCATTATCTTATACGGTAGCTCACCTGTCGTTGACAAAAGCGCGCAGGATTTAGACTTGCAGCCCGCGATGGATTTTAGTGCGCAAATCATTGCCTTACAAACCGTCAGTGCCAATGATGCGATCGGCTATGGCAGTCGCTGGTGCGCCAAGCAAGACACCAGAACGGCATTGGTCAGCGTTGGATACGGAGATGGCTATCCGCGTGTGGTCAATGACGAAGCTTATGTCACCGTCATCGATGCTAATAGCCATCAAAACTACCGTTGCTCTGTAGTTGGGCGTGTGGCAATGGACATGATTGTCATTGATATCAGTACAGCACCTGAGAGTCTTGCCATAGACAGTAAAGTCATGTTATGGGGCGATGCACCGCGCATCGATGAAATTGCCGGTCACGCTGGTACGATTAGCTATGAGCTATTATGTCGTCTCAGCATACGTCCAAACCGTATACAGGTGTCGTCATAATATATCAGGCTTTCATGGCTTACTGACGTGGCTTTGGTCTATTTGGTAAGCCCTTTACTCTTGGTAAAATTGAACGTTTACATTGAAAGTAAATACGCTATACTAAAAGTTTGTTGTCAACCCCGCATACGCACTGACGCGATGCTATTGAAGACTGATGACGTTTCACTGACTGCGATCGACTGCTAGGATTACTATGAGTTTGCGCCATTTTTTAACCTTATCTGATTTAACCAAACAAGAACTAGAAAACTTAATCAAACGTGCAAGCGAATTGCGTAAGATGCAACATGCTGGCGAGGTATATCAGCCTTTTGTTGGTCGTACGCTTGGCATGATATTTGAAAAATCCTCGACTCGTACGCGTATCTCGTTTGAGACTGGCATGGGTCAATTTGGTGGTAATGCCATATTTTTATCACCAAACGATACGCAGCTGGGTCGCGGCGAGCCATTAGAAGATTCAGCACGCGTGATTTCTAGCATGGTTGATATCATCATGATTCGTACCTTTGGGCACGAAAAAGTTGAGACCTTTGCTAAATACTCAAGCGTCCCTATTATCAATGCGTTGACCGACGATTACCATCCTTGCCAATTACTCGCTGATATGCAGACTTATTATGAGCATCGCGGCAGTATCGAAAACAAAATCGTGACGTGGGTTGGTGATGGCAACAATATGTGCTCATCATTCATGCAAGCGGCCAATCAGTTTGGTTTTGAATTACGGGTGGCAGCGCCTTATGGGTTTGAGCCTGATCCAAAGCTCATGGAACGCTTTTCACATTGCGTCAGTTTGGTAGAAAACGTACAAGATGCGGCCAAAGACTCTCATTTAATCGTCACCGACGTGTGGGCAAGCATGGGTCAAGAGTCAGAACAAAATACGCGCGCACGTCGTTTCGCGCCTTATCAAGTGACGCCGTCTCTATTAGACAAGGCCGATCCTGAAGTGGTGTTTATGCACTGCTTGCCAGCGCATCGTGGCGAGGAGATTTCTCATGACTTGCTCAATGACCCACGCTCTGTCGTTTGGGATGAAGCCGAAAACCGCTTGCATGCACAAAAAGCATTGATGGAGTTTTTGTTAAAAGACAAAATCAAGCCGTAAGCAGCAATAGTGGCATCAATTATTTATCGGATAATACATATAGAAAAGGCAGAGCACATTGATTGTGGTCTGCCTTTTTATTCATGGTGCTTTCTATTTTCGGTAGATTAACGTGTTGACGTCGTTACTCCGTTTGCACCCGCTTTTAGCAAAACATCCGCTTGGTTGGCAGCGAATATACCATTACATACCACACCGACGATATTATTTAGCGTTTGCTCAAGCTCTATTGGATTACTCACATCCAAATCATAGGTGTCTAAAATCACGTTTCCATAATCAGTGACAAAATCTTCACGGTATACTGGCTCACCGCCCAATTTGGCCAATTGGCGAGCCACATACGAGCGTGCTTGTGGTAATACTTCAATCGGTACTGGGAACTCACGTCCAAGCATCTCGACACTTTTACTCTCATCAACCATGCATATAAATTTATTAGAAGCTGCTGCCACGATTTTCTCACGAGTGAGCGCGCCGCCGCCACCTTTTATCAACTGCAAATGCTCATTTACTTCGTCCGCACCATCAATATAAATATCAAGCGTACCAGCAAAGTTCAAATCAACGATCTCAATACCAAGGGCACGAAGTTTGTCTTCAGTAACCTGTGAGCTAGCAACCGCGCCAGCAAGCTTTACTGTCGGCAGTAACTCAATCAAGCAATTGACTGTGCTACCTGTGCCTACGCCCAGTATCATGCCATCTTCGACATAGTTTAGAGCAGCTTTGGCTGCGGCTTGCTTTTGTGCTTGCTGATCACTCATCATAAATCCTTGGAAAATAAACGGACAGTCAATTCTATATAAATTGGATACGGCGTTAGACTCGCTTAGCCTACCACTTGTAGTACCTTCACTCGCCTGCCTTCTATCCAAATTATCTTGGACCGACTATATCATTATAAAAGAGGTAAAATGCACGGTCATTATAACCGATGAGTTTGATAATTGTTAGCGTAAAACCCATTCTAATAATGGGATATTAGACCCATCGTTTAAAGACCAGACAGATAAGGCAACCACAAGACTAAGGCCAGTAGCGTGACCAATAATACTGGCGGTGTAATAATCAGCCCAATCTTCATGTACTGTCCCCAACTGATTTTATAGTCTTTTTCTGCCAAGACATGCAGCCACAATAAAGTCGCAAGACTGCCGATGGGCGTAAATTTTGGCCCCAAGTCATTACCAATCACATTGGCATAAATCATCAGCTCACGAGTGGCAGCGGGTACTTGGGCACTATCGATAGCCAGTGCGCCAACCAAAGTAGAAGGCATATTGTTCATGATAGAGGCTACCATAGCAGAGAGAAATCCCGTTCCCAATGTGGCGATGACCATGCCTTGCTGTCCTAGCCAATTCAGAATCTGAGCACCATAGGCTGTCAACCCTGCATTGCCCAAACCATAAACCACCAAGTACATACCGATTGAAAACAAGACAATTTGCCAAGGGGCTTTTTTCAAAACATCGGATACAGAAACCACTGCACCGCGTCCACTTTGCCACCAGCGACCTGCTATTGCCATTAGCATCAGCGCAGCGATGCCTGTCACAAAGGAGATAGCAATGCCCAATGATTCAGTCGTAAAGTACGCGACGAGTAGTAAGGCTAAAAGCGGAAACGCCGCCTTAAAAACGAGCGGGTCTTCAATCGCGGACTCTGGCGCACTCAGTTCAGCAACAGAGTAGTGTTTGGGAATGTGCCGTGCATAGACGACCCATAACACAGCGAGCGTCGCTAACACAGAGACGATATTGACTGGCACCATGACTGCCGCATAACGACCAAAGCCAATATCAAAGTAATTGGCACTGACGATATTAACGAGATTGGACGTCACTAACGGTAGGCTCGCGGTATCAGCAATAAAGCCTGTCGCAATAATAAAGGCCAAAGCAGATGGCGGTGAGAACTTCAGCCGTAGCAAGATAGCGATGACAATCGGGGTCAATAGCAATGCTGCCCCGTCGTTGGCAAAAAAGGCAGAAATAAACGCGCCTAATATCACAATCATAGGAAATAATAAGCGCCCTTGTCCATTACCCAGTCTAGCGACGTGCAGCGCTGCCCAACCAAAAAATCCAGCTTTGTCTAAGATAAGAGAGATAATAATCAGTGCGACAAAGGTAAAAGTTGCATCCCAAACAATATCCCACACCACTCCAATATCGGAGATCTGTACCACGCCAAACGCTAAGGCGATCAATGCACCACCCATCGCACTCCAGCCGATGCCCAGTCCTTTGGGCTGCCATATCACCAAAATTAAAGTGACGGCAAATATGGTCAATGCGATCATCGAATCACCTTTCTCAGCTCAATTATTGTAAGAGCCATTATTAGGGCCGGTCTTTAATTCAAAAATGAATGAGAGAATACATTAGAGTGATTTTTGATTGACGCGCTTCGATAGCTCTTCGGTACTCTCTACCCGCTCAGAATAGCGATTGGTCAGATAGGCTGAGCGACCACGAGTCAACCAAGTAAATTTCACCAACTCCTCACAGACATCAACAAGACGCAAATATAAAGGTGACTTATCCATGCGATCGTCATCGTTAAATTCTAAAAATGCCTTGGGGATAGACGATTGATTGGGGATAGTAATCATCCGCATCCAACGACCAAGGATACGTAGTTGATTGACGGTATTAAAGCTTTGACTACCACCACTGACTTGCATCAATGCCAATGTCTTACCTTGGGTCGGGCGCACGCCCCCTAATGACAGTGGAATCCAGTCAATTTGCGCTTTCATAATACTGGTCATGCTGCCATGCTGTTCTGGACTTACCCAAAGCATGCCTTCTGACCATTGTGCCAGCTCTCGTAGTTCTTGAACCTTATGATGGTCTGCATCGGCAGCATCAGGTAATGGCAAACCCGTCGGATCAAATGTTCGAACCTCACAGCCATACCAGCGCAACAACCGACTCGCTTCTTCACTTGCCAGTTTAGAAAATGAGCGATCACGTAAAGAACCGTATAACACCAATATCTTGGGTGGATGGCGCGAATCATTTGGGCCAATCAACGCCTCAACATCAATCGCTTGAATTGCACTCGCATCAATATTAGGCAATTCATCTACATTCGAGATATTATTTGAACCAAACTGTTCTGTGCTAGCGTTTGCCATGATAAATCACTTCCCCATCTTCTTTGGTAAAACTACTCACTGGATGCTCTAGTAACTCAAACACTCGTTCTGACGGACGGCATAACGCGGCACCTTTATTTGTGAGCACTATAGGACGGTTGATTAAAATAGGATGGGCAATCATCGCATCGATGATCTGATCATCAGATAATTCAGGATTGTCTAATGCCAATTCATCGTTAATGGATTCTTTACTTCGTAATAACTCTCTTGGCGTGATATTCATTTTTGCCAACAGCTCAACTAGGTATTCGCGGGCTGGCGGGGTTTCGAGGTATTCCACCACTTCAGGATGCTCACCTGACGCATGCATAATGGCTAAGGTGTTACGAGAAGTCCCGCATTTGGGATTATGAAAAATTAATGATTGCATAGTGATTTCACTTATTGTCTGAATATGTTGTTTGAATTCTGAATATATTGTTTGAATGTTCAACAGACCCCAATCAAATTGATTTTGACGTTATGTTTGTCTTACTGATTCGCTCAATTATGGTATGAGATACTGTCTTAAGTTTTATCTTAGATAGAGTCTTAATAGTTATCTTACTCGCTGTTTGAGTCATTAGTATTAACGACCCCACACCCACTTAGACTGTCCATAAGAGACGCGCACAATTCTGGATGACCCGCGCAGCAATCTTGCAATAAAAACTGCACAACATCCTCCATATGCGATAAGGAGGCACGGTAGATAATCTGTCGGCTTTGGCGCTGCGAAACCACCCACCCTGCTCGTGCCAACACTGACAGATGTGCTGACATGGTGTTATGTGGTACGGATAATTGACGGGCAATTTCACCCGCAGGCAGTCCCTCAGGCTCTTGACTGACAAGTAATCTAAAGGCGTTTAAACGAGTCTCTTGAGAGAGCGCAGCAAAGCTTGCGAGAGCATTAGTTATTTCCATATGTCCAATAATACAGACATATGGAAATAACTCAATATTTTTTAATAAAATATTTATATAAACCCAACTTCATCTTTCATCAAAACCTGAAATCACAGCAAAAACTGCAATTGTGTCTTGCAAGACAGTTAAAATCAGCATAGGCTAATCTATTTCATTTTTATATTCATCTACACACTGTTTAGGGATTACTATGCTGTCACACTGGGTACGAGCCATCTTACAAGCCACTGTCTATGACGTTGCGATTCAAACACCACTTGAAACGGCACCCAAGCTGACCCAACGTTTTGCCAATGACATTCGTTTTAAACGCGAAGATTTACAACCCGTCAAATCCTTTAAATTACGCGGTGCTTATAACCGTATTAGCCAGTTGAACGATGAGCAAAAAGCACGCGGCGTCATTTGTGCCTCAGCAGGCAACCATGCGCAAGGCGTGGCTTACTCTGCGCGCAAATTATCACTGAATAACATCATTGTTATGCCAACCACCACCCCTGACATCAAAGTCGATGCCGTAAGAGCACTGGGTGGCAACGTTGATTTGCATGGCGACAGCTTCGATGAAGCCAATCGTTATGCGATAGGTCGCGCTGAGACCGAAGGCTTAACTTTTATCCCGCCTTATGATGATGAATTGGTTATTGCGGGGCAAGGCACTATCGGTCTGGAGCTGACCCAGCAGTGGCGCAACATGGACTACGTCTTCGTTGCGGTTGGCGGTGGCGGTCTCATCTCAGGGGTTGCAGCATTTTTAGGCGAAGTGGCACCACATGTAAAAGTTATCGCCGTAGAAGCGGAACAATCAGCTTGCCTAAAGGCCGCACTGGAAACAGGTGAACGCGTCAAACTGGAACAAGTTGGCTTATTCGTCGATGGTGTGGCCGTTGCTCAAATTGGCGAGCTGCCTTTTGACGTCATCCGTACACAAAAAAGTGATAACTCAGGCCCTATCGTTGAGCCTGACGTCATCACTTGTACCAATGACGAAGTCTGTGCCGCCGTCAAAGATATCTTTGAAGAAAACCGTAGCATCGTTGAGCCTGCGGGCGCCTTGTCAGTGGCTGGTATGAAAAAATATCTCGCAGCCAATAATATTCAAGGCAAAAACTGCGTCGGTATCATTTGCGGTGCCAATATGAACTTTGACCGTCTGCGTTATATCGCTGAACGTACCGAAATCGGTGAGAAAAAAGAAGCCATTTTTGGGGTCACTATCCCTGAACAAACGGGCGCATTCTTAAACTTCTGTCGCAGCCTACACGGCCGTAACATCACTGAATTTAACTACCGTGCTGATAGCAAAAAATCACCAGACTCTATGGAGCCTGCCTCAATCTTTGTCGGTATCGCTCTAAAAGAAGGGGAGAAAGAGCGTCAAATCATCAGTAATCAACTGACAAACGATGGCTATACAGCGCACGATCTGACCGATGATGATATCGCTAAATCGCATATCCGCCATCTGATTGGTGGTCATGCGCATGTCGAAAACGAACAGCTGCTACAAGTGGTATTTCCAGAGCGTCCAGGGGCATTGCTGACTTTCTTAGAAAAATTGGGCGACGATTTTAATATCACCTTATTCCATTACCGCAATCACGGCGCTGCTGAAGGCCGAGTATTGGTTGGTTTGCAAGCTTCTGAAGGCAACTCTCGCCAGCTACAAGATGCCCTGTTAGATATCGGCTATGACTGTACGACAGTTAATGACAATATTGGTTATCAGTTGTTTTTGAAATAGTAAAAACAAACGGCATCTACCCTAAACTCTGATAACGTTTTTAACATAGAGTAGATGCTAGGGCGTGTCCTCAATTCAATCGATAGTTATCTAAATGGGTTAAAAATGGCTAAATCTTGCCAAATGGCGTCAAATAGCTGACTAATATCTCGATATTATCTGCGCTATTTTCCTTGTTTGACTGCAATTTATCTCATTTTTATCACCATTTTTAAAATGAGGACACGCCCTAATAATAAACTGATAATAAAAATTGGATTGTCTCGATTATAAATAGGTTCTAGGTAACTATGAAAAACATGCTTATTACTTTCATGTTGTTAGTAGTGGCATTTGTGGGGTATCAGTTTTTTCAATCCACTAATGTTATGAGCAAATTTACAACTTCTTCTCTTTTTTCAAATACTGACGCTGATGACATAGCACCAACATACGTAGATTCAAACACAACTTCATCATATATCTCAAATGGTCATAAAACCATTACCCTATCGCCAACTGTAGCAGGATTCTCATGTGATGGTAGACAGCACTGCTCGCAGATGACCTCATGCGAAGAAGCGACTTACTTTACACAACACTGTCCTAATACAAAATGGACGGCAATCATGATGGCATTCCTTGTGAACAACAATGGTGCAACTAGGGTGTGTCCACACTCATAATATCTATTTGCAAATATAAAATATGCCCTAATATTATTTAATATAAAAACAAATGCAGAGTGACTCTTATGAATAAAAGTACTGATAATAACAATCAAGGCTTAGCCAAAATTCGTCTCGATAAATGGTTATGGGCAGCAAGGTTTTATCGGACACGCACCCTTGCCAAGCAGGCAATTGAGAGCGGACGCGTACATTATGCTGGTAGCCGCGTAAAGACCAGCAAAGAGATTTCGGTCGGAGATGAGCTAACCATCCGCCAAGGCTCAGCCACTGCCATGACCGAAAAAACCGTCACCGTTGAGGCCTTATCGACACAGCGTGGTAATGCAAGCGCTGCTGAAGTGCTATATTCAGAGACCAAAGAGAGCGAGACGCGGCGTGCTTACTATGCCGAGCAACGCAAACTTGCCAACCTTGCCCGCCCTGATAATAAACCCAACAAAAAAGAACGCCGTGACCTCCATCGCTTTAAGAATAAACAAGAATAAAATACTCAAAGCACCAGATTAGGCTATCAGTCATATTGTGACCATATTGTTTAGCGTCTGCCCTTGCCATTCAAGGCATTAAGCGTTACGCTGACAGCCGAATTACTGAATTAATTGCATGCTTATAAAAGTCGCACTAACCATGCGGGTCTCTTATAGCATGTTTTTTTGTTATATAAGGTCATATTATGCTGATGAAATCCTGTACGCCGTCTTCTGTATTATTGGTTTGCTTAGGAAATATTTGCCGTTCACCAACTGCTGAAGAAGTGTTTCGTCAGCAAGCAGCGATTGCTGGATTATCAATCAAAGTGGACTCTGCAGGCACAGGTGATTGGCATATCGGTCATAAACCCGATGAGCGAGCACAGCGTCATGCCAAAGCGCATGGTTATAAAATCAATAAACTCATCGCACGCCAAGTAAATAACGATGACTTTCGTAATTTTGATTTAATCTTGGCCATGGATGCACAAAACTTAGCCGACTTACAAGCCATTAAAGATAGCTTGACAGACACGACGGCCAAACTGGCTTTATTCAGCGAAGAAGACCCGACTTATGGCGGCGACGATGTACCAGACCCTTATCAAGGTGATGGCGAAGACTTTGAAAACGTGATTGAACGTATCGAATCAAGCGCACAAGCGTGGATTGAAAGCTGGAAAGCGTGCTAACGATAAAATCTATATTTCTGCCACTTTTACATCTTGCATCCTTTATAATAAAAACCGCGTAATTTATTATCTATTTGCCACATGAGCTATGTTATGACCTCAGCTTCACGCCTTGACCTCTATACTCAATCCACCATCACAACTGATTTATCAGCAACTGTGTTGATCCGTGATTCAATCGATTTGTCCGATGGCAATACCATGGCATTGGCCTGTGTCGCTGACGCTGTAGTGACTTTGACCGCTGAAGCTCAACTTGACGCTTTTATGGCAGCTTATGTAGAGGATACAACAGACAAATTACCCCTGTTTGTTTTATCTGGTGGTAGCAATGTTTTATTGCCCGCAGCGTTAAAGGCCCTAGTATTACAACCAAAGATGTGCGGTATTCATCTGACCGCGCGTGCAGACGATTGGGTGGATATCGAAGTGATGGCTGGCGAAAACTGGCATGACTTGGTGGTGCATACGGTCAATCAAGGCTGGTATGGATTAGAAAACCTTGCACTAATACCGGGTTTGACTGGCGCGGCACCTGTACAAAACATTGGTGCCTATGGCGTGCAATTAGAAGACTGCTTACAATATGTACGCGCGTATCACCTACCGACCCAAACGTGGCATCATTTAACAGCAGCCGACTGCCAGTTTGGCTATCGTGACAGTATCTTCAAGCGCACGCCAAACACGTGGCTGATCAGCCGTGTGGGCTTTAGGCTACATACTGATCCGACCAATATTCTAGCCAGCTATGGCGATGTACAGACTGTGGCACAACGCTATGCTGAGCAACAAGGGCGTAAGCAAGCGACGCCTGTCGATGTCATGCAAGCCATTATAGAGATTCGTCAACAAAAACTACCAGACCCCAAGCAGCTGCCCAATTGCGGTAGTTTCTTTCAAAATCCTATTATTGGTCAAGATCAATTTACGGCGCTGCAAGCAACCTATCCGACTATCGTTGGTTACAACATGCCTGATGCGATGATAAAGGTGGCCGCAGGTTGGCTCATTGAGCAAGCAGGGTTAAAAGGAGACGGCGTTGCGCCCATCTTCACTCATAAACAGCAGGCGTTAGTGCTAACCAACCATACTCCTCAGCAAGCCACCCAAAAAGAGGTAGCGGTAGCACAGCAATACATCGCTGATACTGTCTATGAAAAATTTTCGATTCAGTTATCACGCGAGCCAGTTTGGGTCAATGCCGATGGCTCGATTGGATATGCTGAGCATGTGGTCTAAACAATCAGGGGCCAAGCGGCGATTATCTAAGCGATTGTGGCGACACTACTTGCGTTTTTCTGAACGCATGATGAAGCTGTTCCGCATTATCAATATCACTTTTATACTCGGCTCAACGTCGGTTATTTTAGTGATTATTAGCTTATTCACACCGTTGTTTTCACAAACAGTCGTTTATATATTTTCTCTACTGCCTTTGCCAAACATGCCTTCTGCTGCTATGAGCTCTCCACCCACCGCCTATGTAGTACTAGGCGGCGGGCTGACCAATGACCATAACAATCAAATAATCCTCAATCGCTACAGTCTCAATCGCGCCCGCACAGCGGCTGGTGCTTACCATGATCTTCCCCTACCCATTGTACTGAGTGGCGCTGAAGCCCCATGGCTCAGCCAATGGTTAATGGAGCATGGTATCGATGGACTGATAAGCGAAAATGCCAGTATGAATACTTGTGAAAACGCACGTTTTACAGCCAAACGTATTCCGCTACACCACGTATATCTGATTACTGACAGCTACCATATGGCACGTGCTCGCAGACAGTTTGCCTTAAATGGCATCAATAGCACACCACTTAGCGCCCCATTACCAGTGAGACGCGACTGGATGAAACCTGCACATAATTTAAGTCACTCGCGGCGGGCTGTCTACGAAATCGCTGCCTATCTGCGTGATGTGATACGGCCGCAGATGGATTGTCGTCATGCCAGAGAGGTTACTTCACAGCAGCTATTAACACCTAGAGGCAATGCGGCAAAGTCACCTACAGAATAGAACTGGATTAGGGCGTGTCCTCAATTCAATCGATAGTTATCTAAATGGGTTAAAAATGGCTAAATCTTGCCAAATGGCGTCAAATAGCTGACTAATATCTCGATATTATCCTTGTTTGACTGCGATTTATCTCATTTTTATCACCATTTTTAAAATGAGGACACGCCCTAGCATTTGAGCTAGATTTTATTTAATGATGAGCATAGCTAGCAGCTATTTCACTTTTATGTTCACAGGCAATCACCACATTAATAATAGGTGTATAATGCCACCAGAAATTGCTATCTAAGAGACTCTCCATGCTCAGTATATTTTTATTAATTCCGTTAAGTCTCATGTTATTTGTGGTTGCCATTTGGGCAGTACGTTATGCGGTAAAATCAAACCAATTTGAAGATTTAGACAATGCATCACAGCGCATTATATTAGATGATCGTCAAGAGCGCAGACAAACCATGCAAGCTCATGAGAATGCTACAGCTACCAAGCAAACAAATGATCAAACAAACCTTGATGACACAGAGTCCGTCAACCCTTCTAATATTGATAGCAATCCAAAAATATAGCTTTGAGAGATAGTCGGTTCGAGATCATTTAGAGGCAAATAAGACAAATTCAAGTGTTACACATAATAGACTGAACAAGCCTAACACCTTGTCTAATCAATATAGAACTGACCATATCTTGACTATACGTGACCCACGATTATGTTTCGTCCAATACCATCTATTTAAGTAGATTCAATCTTTCACTGTTTTTAGGAGAATCACCCCATGACCACAGCTTTACTCGTTGCGGCATTACTAATGGGATTTTTTGGTTCACCACATTGTTTGGGTATGTGTGGTGGTCTTGTGACAGCGTTTGGCCTATCGATGAAAGATGCCAGTCCTGCTAAACGCCGCGCTCTTGTCGCTACCTATCATTTAGGCCGTTTGAGCAGTTATGCATTATTGGGCTTAATCGCAGGATTGATTGGAACCACTGTGCTAGCGCCATTAATGATGGGCAATAGCATGCCACGTATTTTATTAGGCTTAGTATTGGTGTTTGTTGGTGTCACCATGCTTGGCGCACCATTTTTGAACAAACTTGAACGTTTTGGTATGCGTTTTTGGCAATACCTAAGCCCGCTGCGTCAAAAGGTGTTTCCACTCAATACTTTTCCGCGAGCACTCACTGCTGGTTTGCTTTGGGGGTTTTTGCCTTGTGGCTTGGTATATGGTGCGCTACTGATTGCCGTCGTCGCTCACAATCCACTAAGCGGTGCCGCATTGATGTTCGTTTTTGGCTTAGGGACGATACCAATGCTGGTCGCCACACATGAGACTGTTGGTTGGTTACGGGATAAAATTGGACGTTTTCGTTTAAGGCAGCTTAACGGTGCTGTAATGGTACTCTCAGGTCTCGCAGTCGCTGTCGTGCCAATGGTCATGGCCAGTATGCATGGCGGGCATGGTGATGGACATGCACAGATGGATCATAGTAACCACGCTGCTATGATGTCTGAGGCTGATACTACTGCTCCTCATGACATGAGCCAAATGAATCACGATATGGCAACAGATATGAATCACAATATGCAAGATATGGACAATGATATGGATCATAGCATGCATGATATGGGTGATGATGCAGCCTCCATGATGCATGCTGAGTAATTTTTGATGAACACTCGAAGTAATATTTAGGGTCTGTTGGACATTTAAATGTAGTGCAATTTTAGCAATCAGCAGCCCTAATATTTGAAGGTTCAACAGACCTTAAGCTTTATCAAATATAAATAAAAGCCCTCGATATCAGAAATAATATCGAGGGCTTTTATTTATTAAGCGCTACTCAGTTTATATAGTCGATTCAATTTAAAAGTAGTACAAGGCAACCGAGTGCAGATGTATATGTGATACTTCAAGCGAGGTTAACGCTGTAGTTTTTTTATAGAGGATTGACTATAGCCATTATTCCTGCCACTGCTCAAGTGCAAACTTAGTATCTAAATGCTTTTCTAATGCTGGTATATTAAACGCATCATCTTCACTCACAAAACTAATGCTGATACCCGTCTGTCCAGCACGGCCAGTACGACCAATGCGATGCACATAATCATCAGGCTGATCAGGCAGAGTATAATTGACCACATGACTGACATCATCCACATGGATACCACGCCCAGCGACATCAGTGGCAACCAGAATAGAGGCATGACCATCTTTAAAACGCTGTAAATACTTCTCACGTTTTTGCTGAATGACATCGCCTGACAACATCACAATTCTGTGTGCTTGACGGAGCTTATGGTAGAGACGCTTTACTTGATCTTTACGGTTGGCAAAGACAATGACCTTCTCTACCGCTGTATCACCAATAATACGCTGCAAGGCTTCTAGTTTTTGATCTTCTGTCAGTAAATAAAAGTGCTGATCCACCAACTCACTGGTTTTGTGCTCAGGTTCAATTTCAACAAACTGTGGTTCATGCAACCAACGATAGGCCAAATTCATGACATCTTGGTTAAAGGTGGCAGAAAACAGCAAGCTTTGACGGTCTGTATTGGTTGGCATTCGACCTACTAGGCGCTTGATATCAGGGATGAATCCCATATCCAGCATGCGATCTGCTTCATCTAATACCAACACCTCTACTCGATCTAAATAAACCATGCCTTTATTGGCAAGATCAATCAGACGACCAGGCGTCGCTACCAAAATATCGACGTATTGGCGTTCAAGCTCATGCTGCTGGGTTTCGTAATTGGTGCCACCCATAATACAAACACTATGTAGCGACGTATATTTGGTCAGTGCCACGCAGTCATCAAATATCTGTTGAGCCAACTCGCGAGTCGGTGCCATCACCACAGCACGTGGCTCACCGAGATAACGCTCTTCATCATTGGTAAAAGGACGCTTAAGCAGCGCTTCCATAATGGTCAGTAGAAATGTAGCCGTCTTCCCTGTACCTGTTTGCGCCTGTCCGATAGCGTCTTGATTTGCCAACGTATGCGGCAGTATTTTTGCTTGGATGGGCGTTAATGCGGTAAAACCTAGATCACTTACGGCACGTAAGGTCGGTTCTGAAAGTGGTAAATCAGTAAACGTCGTAAAATTACTCAAAAAAATATCCTTTTAAATGAATTGCTTGTATTTTATTAATTCTAAATAGGTTCACAAAAAACCCTTATAGTGCCATAGGTATAACCAGTCACGGTCACCATAATAAACCTGCAAACAGCCATCAGGCATGCATCAGAGATATGGACATAAAAAAAGCCAAGCCCAAATCTGACCCTACCAAATATGCTGCAGTTAACTCAACATAGGTAAGATAAGATGGGCTTGACTCAGTAGTATATCAGTAGTTTGTACAGACATTATAACTAAACCGATCTAATGTCTGGGTAAATTACTCTTCTGTCTTTCTGACTTCTTCAGCTTGTAGACCTTTGTCACCTTCTACCACGCTGAACTCAACTTTTTCGCCATCTTTTAAAGAACGATAGCCATCACCCTGAATCGCGCGGAAATGGACAAAAATATCTTCTCCGCTGTCACGTTGAATGAAACCAAAGCCTTTTGAGTCATTAAACCACTTAACGATACCTTGCTCACGAGCTGACATAATATTACTTCCTAAAAAAGTCCACTTAGCCCTAGATTCCTTTGCAACATTGCATACAAACAGGGTCTAAGATTATGAAATCAAAAAATTAAGAGTACTATTCTAATCACTATTATCTACATAATACTTTCATAAAAAACTTTATAAAAGCACTTAGTATTATAAAATATAATAATAGCAACAAACTTGCAATATTTATTGCATAAAAAATATCATAGCACGGGTTTTTAGCAACATAAAGGCTTTTAATATGCTTTTTGATACTTATATTTGATTTAGAATCATTTAGAGAGACAGAAATCAAGCGAAAGGACGATAACCAGTAGGCTGAGCCTACCTGACTCTGTATCTAATCCATAATCAATTCATAATAAAAATGATGCTTACAGTCATAATGTGCTACTGGTATAAATTTTTCTCACTGACTGTTTACTCACGTAAAATAGACTTCGAAAAATACACCTCAGTAAAATCATTAGTAAAACCGTGCTGTTTTTCTAATTCTGCAATTATGTATAGAATTTGACTATAGATTATTTTTTCAGATAAATTTTTTATAACCCAGCTGGCAAGCTGTTATGATAAAGGGCAAAGTTAAGGCCAATTAGCATAGCCGCCTACTGCTTAAATTATTCATATATAGTCGGTTCAATATAATTTGGGTGGTGTATCAAAAAGTATGCTGAGGAATTAAAGGAGGGGTGACAGCCGAAGCAAGATGATATATTTGAGGTTAT
>NZ_JASDDJ010000051.1 GCF_030407455.1 Psychrobacter sp. 5A.1 | reverse complement strand
AATTTAACCTCAATAATATTCACAATTATCAATACTTACAAAGATAAGTCATAAGGATAAAAAAATGAGTCAACAATATACCATCGCCGATTATTTGTTCGATCGTGTCGCAGAAGCAGGTGCATCTGAGATATTTGGCGTACCTGGTGATTTTAACTTAACCTTTTTGGACAATGTTCTCGCCTCTGATAAATTGCGCTGGGTAGGAAACACCAATGAGTTAAATGCTGGCTACGCTGCCGATGGCTATGCACGCGAGCGTGGGTTTGCCGCTATGGTGACCACTTTTGGTGTGGGCGAGTTGTCAGCGATCAATGCGACCGCAGGCTCTTTTGCTGAGTACGCGCCAGTGCTACACATCGTGGGTGCACCAAGCACAGCCTTACAAGACTCAAAGCGTCGTATTCATCACTCGCTTGGTGATGGCGTATTCAATCATTTTATTAAGATGGTCGAGCCAGTGACGGTAGCCCGTGCGCAGCTTACCCCTGAAAACGCTGCTTCAGAAATTGATCGAGTCATTCGTTTGATTCTCAAAAAGCATCGCCCAGGTTATCTGCTGCTATCACCTGATGTTGCGCGTCAGCCTATTTATCCACCGACCACAAAACTGATTGACAGCCAAGAAGACATTACCAGTCAAGCAGCTCTGATAGACTTCAAACAAGCGTTGATAGAATTTTTACCAAATAAGACCACGACGCTGATGGCAGATTTGATGGTGCATCGTTTGGGGTTACAGCCACAGCTCAAAGCCTTGATTGCCGATACCGATATTCCTTATACCACGCTATCTTGGGGTAAGACGCTACTCGATGAAAATAGTGATCGTTGGGCAGGTACTTATGCTGGTGTTGCTTCGCGTCCAATTGTGAAAGATGCGGTAGAAAACTGTGAATGCCTTATTAAAGTAGGGGTGCAATATACTGACACTACCACCGCAGGATTTAGTCAAGATATCAATGAAAATGTGGTCGTAGATTTACATTATGAGCGTGCTTCTATCAGTGGTAAGAACTTTGCACCAATTGCGCTGAAAGATGCGTTGCAAGCCTTACATGAAGTGATGACTTCTGGCATTAACATCGTGCCAAAAACTTTCTGTGAAGAAGTTAAGCCGCACGAGCAGAAAGGTAAAGACAGTGAAGCTATCCGCCAAGATGACCTATGGCACATTATCGCTGACCGCTTAGATCACAATAATTTGGTGTTTTCTGAACAAGGCACAGCCTATTTTGGTATCAGTGATGTGCGCCTGCCAGAAGGGGTAACGTCATATGGGCAACCAATGTGGGGATCAATTGGCTACACGTTGCCTGCCAGCTTAGGCGCAGCAATCGCATCGCCAGATAAGCGAAGTGTGTTATTAATTGGTGACGGCTCAGCATTGCTAACAATCCAAGAGTTGGCGGTCATGATTCAAGAGCGCATCAATCCTGTAATCGTTTTAATCAATAACGACGGCTATACGGTAGAGCGCGCGATTCATGGCGAAAACCAATACTATAATGATATCCCTAAATGCGATTGGCAAATCATGCCGCGAGCGTTTGGCGCGACAGAAGAAAATAGCCTATTACTCAAAGCAGAGACAGCAGGCGAGCTAAAATCTGCTTTTGACAAAGCTGCTGCGACTACCGATAAGCTTATAATGATTGAGGTGATTGCAGACAAGCATGATATCCCACCATTGCTAGCAGACATCAGCGCGGCATTAAAGCCAAAAAAGGACTAAGTAATTCGTAAAAGCTTACTGAATAAAAGTAACAGCCCCATTTAGCAGCATTGCTAAGTGGGGTTTTTTTAGGCATTTTTGTTATACGAGCCAATTAAACAAGTATCCCTCTTATGTCTGTTTACAGATTTTAGTATCATGGCGGATTGGGCTATATTTAGCCTTTAGCACTCAACAGGAGATGACCCCGCCGTGATTTGGTTAAAAATGCTTATTGGCGCCTTGATGGTATTGGCGATTCAGTTATTCGCCCAAACTCGCTTTTTTTATTTGGCCGCGCTTGCGCCACTATTTCCCACATTTACTTTAATCAGTCATTTCATTGTTGGTACGGAACGCAGTCCTGCTGATTTAAGGGTTGCATTGATATTTAGTATGCTGGGCGTCATACCGCATTTGATTTATACTTTTGTGGTGTTTTTTAGCATCAGTTATATGAGCTTATACAAAGCACTATTATTAGGGGTGGTCGCTTGGACGATAGCCGCTGCAATTCTAGTGTTGACGTGGCAATACATTCAAGGATAAGCAGGACGGGAGTGCATGACTTATCAGGACGGTAATGATATTTTATAACGGCTAAATTGGATACCTGAGGCGTTTTTCTGCATATATTTTTCTGTGGACCATATCTACTAGGGCGTGTCCTCATTTTAAAAATGGTGATAAAAATGAGATAAATTGCAGTCAAACAAGGAAAATAGCGCAGATAATATCGAGATATTAGTCAGCTATTTGACGCCGTTTGGCAAGATTTAGCCATTTTTAACCCATTTAGATAACTATCGATTGAATTGAGGACACGCCCTAACAACAAGATAACGAAAACAACATCGCAATCAACTACTATTCTGAATAATAAAAAATAGGGCTCAAAAAAAATGGATACCTTAAATATCCTTTATCTCGTAGGCGCAGTATTAATTTTTGCCAGCATCATGGCGAGTACATTATCGGCGCGCTTGGGCGTACCATTGTTATTGCTGTTTTTGATAGTGGGTATGTTGGCAGGCGAGCAGGGTATATTGGGTATTGAGTTCTCTCAATATGCGCTGGCCAATTTCGTCGGGCAGGCGGCCTTAGCCTGTATCTTGCTAGATGGTGGTTTACGCACATCCTTTAAATCGTTTCGAGTGGGTCTAAAACCTGCGATTACGCTGGCTACATGGGGCGTATTAGTCACGGTCATGGTGCTAGGGGTCTTCGTCACTTGGCTACTTGATGTCGATTGGCGCTTTGGTTTACTGATGGCAGCGATTGTCGGCTCAACCGATGCGGCCGCCGTATTTTCTCTATTACGTAATGGCGGCGTCAAGCTAAATGACCGTGTACAAGCCACGCTTGAACTTGAGTCTGGTGCCAACGATCCCTTGGCTATTTTATTAGTCACTGGTTTGATTGCCTTAAATGTTGATCCTGATGGTCAGACAGTATTTGGCTTTTTAGTTTTATTGCTACAGCAGCTGAGCTTTGGGCTAGGCATGGGCCTACTGTTTGGGTATTTTCTATCTCGGCTACTACCAAAAATTCATTTGGCAGAAGGCATGTATGCCATTTTGATTCTCTCTGCTGGCTTGGCCGTGTTTGCTGCGACCAACCTCATTGGTGGCAGTGGATTTTTGGCGGTATACCTCACTGGTGTGTTAATCGGCAACCACAAGGTACGCTCGACAGAGCATGTCATGCGAGTGATGGACAGCTTTGCTTGGTTATCTCAGGCAGTGCTGTTTGTCGTGTTAGGACTGTTGGTCACCCCATCAAACGTCCTCAATGTTTGGCATTATTCGGTGGCAATCGCAGCCTTTATGATTTTTGTTGCTCGTCCTATTGCTGTCTATACTAGTGTTAAGCCATTCAAATTTAAAGACAGAGAGATTGGGTTTATCTCTTGGGTTGGCTTGCGCGGCGCAGTGCCTATTACCTTGGCGGTTTTGCCTGTCATGGCTGGGATAGATAACGCCTTTATGCTGTTTGATATTGCCTTTGGAGTCGTGGTTCTGTCGCTGATTTTACAAGGCACGACCATTCCTACGATGGCAAATCTGTTTAAAGTACGCATTCCAACCAATAAAGACCCCAAAGAAGAACATGAGGTTTGGGTATCAGACAAGGCCAGTACTACGCTATATGAATTTGAAGCACAATCAGGCGCATTTGCCATTGGGCGTCATCCTATGGGTATCTCCAAAGGTATCAATCCAGATGAAATCAGTGTCTTTGCGCTAGTCCGTAATCAGCAAATCGTAGTAGTCGATGACAATACAAAGCTAAAGTTTGGTGATAGTATTTGGTATGCGATGCGCGGCAATCACGCTAGCAAGATTGCCAAGATTTTCAATGACACGACATTAGATCGTAAGGCTATCGATGATTTTTACGGAGATTGGCTGCTATCACCGAGTGTCAAGCTTGGGGATTTACCGTTTTTTACAGGAATCATGGCGTCTGAGACACTGGTAAAAACACTCAAAACGTCTGATGAAGACAGCGCAAAAAACATGTGGGAGCAGACGGTGGCTGAGTACGTGAAATCACATTTAGGTACTGCGCCAGTGTCAGGCGATACCGTTGTAATAAGTGACGAATGGTCGCTAGTTATTAAGGAAGTCGATGACAAAGGGAAGCTAAGAACCATTGGTCTAAAGCACCAAGATCAAGCAGCGACCGCCTAAAATCTTGTCGCAAATTTTTAACAGCTAACTATCAAAATAGTAAGATAAAGCCTTGTCTTTAAAGGCATTACTTTCAATACAAGACAAGGCACCAGTTACTAGGACACTGTGATTAAGAAACACTGAGAGTCCAAGTAGCAAAATGTGCCGATAAATTAGGCCTTAGAATAATTCTCTGACAATAGACTTATCATTTTGTTCAAAAAATCTGCCACATGTTTGTGCAGGTTTTCTCGGTATGCCCAGTGATGCTTTACTTCATAGCTTGCCTCATCAGGCAGTAGTATTTTCATCAGTCCCATCTCTTCATAACGCATCGCTAGATCGCGTGGTAAGTACCCAACATGGTGACCTGCTAAAATAAGCTGCGCGGTGGCTTCCATTTGATAAGTAGTCGCGCTCAATATTTTTGGGCGAATATGATTGATACTGACATCAGTGATATATCCTCTCTTGATCCAGTGATGGTTTTGTTCTAAGTCATCAAATGTCAGCTTTTTTGGCTCATGAAACGACCGATGCTCGCGTCCACAGCAAACCACTTGTTTTTCAACAAAGGCTGGTTGAAAAGTCAATAAAGGTGGAAATCTGCCAAAATATCCCACGCCAATATCACTCTCATTGCCCAAGAGTTTTTCTAACATACTCTCTGGGCTTTGCACATCAATCGAAAAGTGTATCAATGGGTTGTCACGGTAGCTGGCAGCGAGACATTGGCGCAGGGCATCATAAAAAAGCGTCGGCATCTGATCGATTAAGCACAGTCTGATATGACCACCACGGACAGAATCTAATTGACGAATATAGTGCAACTGATGTTGAAAGCTGGCAACGGCTTCCGTAAAACTCAAACAAGCCTCATAGACTGCTGCACCATCTTCTGTGAGCTTGAATCCTGCTCGACCACGATGACAAAGCGTCATTCCTAAGCGGTCTTCTAAATGCGTCAAATGTCCACTAATGACAGAAGTTGTGACATTCAAGCGCGACTGAGCGGCCGTCACGCCTTGGCACTCTACGATAGCCATAAAGCTGCGTAGCGTTTTGATATCTATTTTTATCAGCTCATCTAGCATCGGTCGCCACCCTCTATCAAATTAATTAAACAATAATGGATTGGAATTGAGTCGCTGTTGTCATCCTTACTTATTCACATGTCTTGGTGTTATGTGTCATAAATTAATAAATAAATACTATAAATTCAGTGGTTTATCTTAATTTAACAAATTTTTTGGTTTATATAAACTTCTGATAATAAAACGTAAATTTCGTTTACTACGAAAAATTAGAAGTTTGCTTCTGAATTTTACCATGGTTCGTTTCCTGATATTTATGTATTGTCAATGACATGTAGCAAATTGTTTACTTACACGAAATAAAACAAGGAAGTACCCTATGAGCTTCAATCAACCATTAAGCGGCAACGAGATGCCAAGATTTGGCGGTTTCGCCACCATGATGCGCCTGCCAACTCAAGCCGATGCCGAAGGACTAGATGTGGCGTTTGTAGGTGTACCTTTAGATATCGGTGCATCGAACCGTAGCGGTGCGAGACTAGGCCCAAGACAGATTCGTGATGAGTCACGCATGATTCGTCCTTACAATGTGGCCACTCGTGCTGCGCCCTTTGAGTCATTACAAGTCGCTGACATCGGCGATGTGCCTATCAATACCTTCAACCTGCTAAAAAGCGTTGATATCATCGAAAAATTCTATACCGATAAAATCGTCAAACACGGTGCGATTCCTCTAACACTAGGTGGCGATCATACTATCGCGTTGCCTATTCTGCGCGCACTTGCTAAAAAACATGGCCCTGTCGGTATGGTACATATCGATGCTCATGCTGATATCAATGATGATATGTTTGGCGAAAAAATCGCCCATGGCACACCATTCCGCCGTGCTGTTGAAGAAAACCTCATCGATGGTAATCGTGTGGTGCAGATTGGCCTACGTGGTACAGGCTACAGTGCTGAAGAGTTTGACTGGTCAACTGAGCAAGGATTCCGTGTGGTACCTGCTGAAGAGTGCTGGTATAAGTCGCTAACACCGCTCATGGCTGAAGTACGTGAAAAGCTAGGCGATGGTCCTGTTTACTTGAGCTTCGATATTGATGGTATTGACCCTGCATTTGCACCTGGTACTGGTACTGCTGAGATCGGTGGTTTGACATCCACTCAAGGCATCGAAATCATTCGTGGTATGCGCGGTTTGGAAGTAGTCGGCGGTGATTTGGTTGAAGTATCACCACCTTATGACCCATTTGGTAACACCTCTGTACTGGCTGCGAACTTATTGTTTGAGATGCTATGTATCCTACCGGGTGTGCGTTACGACGATAAGGTCTAAGCGGATTGATAATATAGTCGGTGAACTACTAAACCGCTAGGGCGTTACCCTCCTTAGATGTACTACTTGTACAATCTGCAGTCGGCTGCCTTGTACCCATTTTAGAGTTCTTTGACTATAGCCGTCATTTGCCCCCGCTATAACCAGCAATATTTGTAATCAGTCATCACTATAAAGAAAAATACAAATGTTGTTTTGAGTTAAAGAATGGATAATTATCTGAATATTCAGCAAACTTTTTAGGATGAAAAACTCATGACTCAACTGACCCAAATACCTTCTGACTTATCTACAGTCCCATCTTTAACTTGCGGTGAGCTACTGGTTCAGTGGCTAGAGTACTATGGGGTAGAGACGGTGTTTGGTATCCCAGGGGTGCATACCGTTGAGCTGTATCGCGGCTTGCCCAATACCAATATTCGTCATGTGACACCGCGTCATGAGCAAGGCGCTGGGTTTATGGCGGACGGCTACTATCGTGCGTCTGGTAAAATTGGGGTGTGTTTTATTATCACTGGCCCTGGCATGACCAATATCATGACGGCGATGGCACAGGCATTGGCTGATTCGATACCGATGCTGGTGATATCTAGTGTTAATAAAGTCAAAGACACGGGTAGTGAGGAAGGGCATCTGCATGAGTTGCATGACCAGCAAGGCATGGTCAGTAAGGTGGCATTGACCAGCAAGACCATTTGGCAACCTGAATCGCTACCGAAAGTTATTGCAGAAGCTTTTGCCTTATTTAATGGTGCACGTCCGGGGCCAGTACATATTCAGCTACCTATCGATATCATCACCGCTGATGCCCGTCATGTTGCTAAGCCGCCTAAGTTAAATGCTGTAGCAAATAGCCAAACCGATATAAATAGCTTGAGCCTACCGCAGGTCACAAGACCATTACCGAACCCTACACAATTAGACCTAATCGTACAGACATTACAAACTGCAAAAAATCCTGTAATACTTTATGGAGGCGGCTGCGTCGATGTCGATCACGATGCACAACGATTGGCAGAACTGATAGATGCACCAACGTTTTTGACCATCAATGCCAAGGGTTTGCTACCACCTGGTCATCCATTAAGTTTGGGTAGCAACCAGTCATTAGACGCTGGCCGAGTGGTGATTACAGAAGCAGATTGGGTGCTCGCCATTGGGACTGAGCTTGGTGAAACTGACTACGATGTGTTCTTTAATGGTGGGTTCAAGATAAATGGCACGCTGGTACGCATCGACTGTGATGCTCAGCAATTGCAGCGTCCATTTAGAGCGGATATCGCGGTACTGTCCGATGCACAGATGGCGATTAGTGGTTTATGTAGTCGCTTAGAAGGTCAGACATTCGATCATCAAGCACTGTCACGTGTCAATGAGGCAAAACAAGCCCTTTTGAAGGATGTAACGACAGACTTTGCGGGTCAAAATGCATTACTAAAGCTGATCAGAGATGAAGTAGAAGACGTCATTTTCGTTGGTGATTCAACACAGCCTGTCTATAGCGGTAACCTTGGTCTTGAAGCCTTGGCGACGCGTAAATGGTTTAACTCGTCAACGGGTTTTGGCACGTTAGGCTATGGTTTGCCTGCTGCTATCGGGGCCATGGTTGGCTCAAATCTACCCGTCGTCAGTCTAATGGGTGATGGCGGTATTCAGTTCACGATTGCTGAGCTCATCTGCGCAGCCGAGCTTGAACTACCATTGATTGTCCTACTATGGAACAACCAAGGCTACGGTGAGATACGTCGTTATATGGAAGAGGGCGGTTTGCCATTGATTGGCGTCAATATCAAAACGCCAAACTTTGAGCCACTAGCAGCAGGGTTTGGCGCTGGCTATCGTAGAATCACCGATAAGCAGCAATTGCTAGACGCATTAAAGACAGACACGAAAGGTAAACAGCCAGTCATTTATGAGATTGATGAAGCGGACGATTTTCTAAAAGAAATGGCTGAGACAGTGACTTATTTTAATTAGCGGTGTTTATTTTAATGGTGCTTATCTCAATGGTCATGAGCGTAACAGTGTTGGTATCAACCGTACTGACGTAAATATACGAAAGGCTAGTCATTCAAGGAAGAACGTCTATCATGCCAAATGCTAAAAACTTGTCAGACGATAGACACGAGCAGATACCGAGTTTATTAACGGATTTAGCAGCGATTGTTGGTACGACCAATGTGCTAACAAAACCTAGCCAACAGCAGTCTTATATGCAAGGTGCGATTGAGGCTATCACGGACGCTACCGTCGCAGTTGTGATACCGCACTCTCTTGTGGCACTATGGCGCGTCATTAATATCTGTGCAGCCGCTGACGTGATTATTATTGCGCAAGCGGCCAATACAGGTCTGACGGGTGGCTCAACGCCGAATGGAGATTATGACAGGCCATTAGTCGTCATTTCTATGCAGTTATTGGGCGGCGTGCATTTACTCAACGATGCAGCAGAGCTGATCGCTTTGCCCGCTGCCACCCTTCAGCAATTAGAGTCTACGCTTGCGCCATTGAGTCGTGAGCCGCATTCAGTGCTGGGTTCTAGTTGTGTTGGCGCTTCGGTGATAGGTGGTATTTGCAACAGCTCAGGCGGCATGTTGGTGCAGCGCGGTCCTGCTTATACCGAGATGTCATTGTTTGCCAGACGCAATGTTTTAGGAGCGTTTGAATTAGTCAATCATCTAGGGCTGGATTTGGGCACGTATCCAGAGGAAATGCTAGAGAATCTGCAAGCTGGCAGGTTCGAAAGAGACTCAGATAGCCTAAGCAATAGAAAAGCCTGTACCAACCATCATTATCAGCACAAAGTCCGTGATTGCGAAGCGGATACACCTGCGAGATTTAACAATGATCCCAATGGTCTGTATGAAGCGTCTGGCTCAGCTGGCAAGGTCATTGTATTTGCGGTGAGGGTAGCGACCTTTGCCAAGCCCAAGCAAGAGCAAACGTTTTATATCTCGACCAACGACGCTGATACCTTGACCACACTCAGGCAACAATGGCTAAAAAGCGAGTTAAATCTGCCTGTGTTGGCAGAGTATATGCACAAAGACTATAACGACATTACCATGCACTATGGCCGAGATACTTGTCTGAGTATGCGCTCATTACCCGCCAGCAAGATAGGGTCGCTGTATCGACTGCAAGCAAAAATTGGCTACTATCTGAATAAATGGCATCTGCCACAGACGCTGCCTGATCGGATACTGCAACTATCATCTGCATTTATGCCGCCATCGTTACCTGCAGTTTTGAGTACGCAGGCGCTCTCATATCAATACCATTTGATTATCAAAGTCGCAGATGGTTTTGATCCAGATTCTGATAAAAGTGATGGCAACAATATCGCTGCTGCACAGACATTTTTGCAAAATCATATGCAGCAGTATCAAGGTGCGCTGCATATATGCACAGAGTCTGAATCACAATCGCTTTTAGTATTTCGCAGTGCCGCCACCGCCGCTATGTTTCGCTACCATAATCTCAACCACACCCAATTTGGTGAGCTGTTAGCGACTGATATTGCCTTACCAAGAAACGCGACAGATTGGGACGAGATTCTACCTGCATACTTAAAAGAACAAGTCAGTAAAACCTTTTATTTGGGGCATTTTTTTTGCCATGTCATGCACCAAGACTATTTATTGAAACCGATGACCAATGCCAAGCAATTCAAGGATGAGCTGCTGGCATTTTATGACCAACGTCATATTGAGTATCCTGCCGAACACAATGTGGGGCATGTGTATCCTGCTAAAACTGAGCTACATTATTTTTATAAAAAACTGGATCCAACCAATTCGCTAAACCCAGGTATTGGTCAGACAGAGAAATGGAAAAACTGGCAATCATCGCCCATCAAGGAGAAGTTAAATGTCGAACTATATGGATAAGTCGCAGCAGCCGATTTTAGGGAATAATACGGTCGATCCAGAGACGCCAAAAGCAGGTCAGTGGCGAGCAGCAATGTGGAAGTTTTTATTATTCTCAGCATTGGGTATTGCGTTATTTATCATACCGTTTCAATGGGATGGTAAAGTCACGATTTTATTGGGTGTGTTGACCGATGCTCTACAAGCCGCGTTAGGCAGTTATGTGGCATACATTACAATGGCGATTGTGTCGATATCCTGTATTGGGGCGTTGGCAGTCAAGGTACTAAAACCCAATCTAGATGAAGGCTCGCTGACCAAAAAACTCTTTGATATTGATTGGTTTTGGCTAGCCACTCGATTTTTAGGCATGCTGTTTGTTTGGATGATTTATCTACAAGTCGGCCCCGAGTTTATTATCAATCGTAATACGGGCGGTGTCATTTTTGAAGATTTGATTCCTATTTTGATTCCGTTGTTCTTCTTTGCTATTTTATCACTACCGTTTTTGACTGATTTTGGTCTGATGGAGTTCTTGGGCACGTTAGCCAGTAAAGTGTTTATCAAACTTTTTAAGCTACCAGGCCGTTCTGCTGTCGATGCGATGTCTTCTTGGTTTGGTGCTGCCTCTATCGGTTTGCTGGTCACCATGCAAGAGTATGACAAGAGTTTTTACAGCCAGCGTGAAGCCGCAGTCATCGCGACCACCTTTTCTGTCACTTCTATCGCCTTTACCTATGTGGTTGCCAAAACCATCGGCGTGGACAATAACTTTGTCTTCTTTTATCTGACCATCGCGCTAACAGGTTTCATCGCTGCGATTATTATGCCGCGTATACCGCCATTGTCACTCAAGCCAGATACGTATCACTCGGGCAAAAGCATGCTGGACGAAGGCATTCCTGCTGAATATACAACGTACCAATGGGCGGTCAATCGCGCTGTCACTCGTGCACACTCTATGCCTAGCTTGGGTCACGTGTTCAAGGGCAGTGTAAACAACCTGTTTGATATCTACTTTGGTCTAATCCCTGTTATTTTTGCGATTGGTACGATTGGCCTTGGTTTAGCAGAGTACACGCCAGTCTTTAACTGGTTGGCCACACCGCTAGTACCGCTGCTTGAATGGTTGCAGATTCCAGAGGCAGCAAAAGCAGCACCTGCCATGATCATGGGCTTTGCGGATATGTACTTGCCAGCCTTGGTCGGAAAAAGTATCGAGAGTGAGATGACACGATTCATCGTTGGTGCGGCCTCAATCACTCAGATTATCTACATGTCTGAAGTGGGTGCGCTGATTTTGAAATCAAACATCAAACTTAATGTACTAGAGCTATTCTTAATCTTCATACTTCGTACGCTTATCAGCTTGGTAGTCATCACTTCAGTGGCACATCTACTGTATTAGTCGTCAGTACAGGGTTAAAAAATATTTAATCTAATAATATGCAAATGGTCGGTTTTTCTGTAGTCATTTAAACCGACCATTTAGCCAATCATATTACGGACGTTACGCACATAAAAACAATTTTATTAAAAAATATAAGGCGATTGACCATTATGGAAATGCTGAATTCTATAGACTTGACCAGAGAAACTGCCATACAAACGGCTCAAAATGAAGTCGTATTAAATGCCGCTTATATCAATGGCAACTGGGTTACGATTGAAGCGCTTACGACTGATGCTGATGGTATATCTTCTAATAATATAAACTCTGATAATGCAGAAAACCATGCCCTATATGATCCAAATTCAGGCAAGGTGATTGCAACAACGCGCTTATGCACCAGTGCTCATGTAGAAATAGCAGTCCAAGCGGCTTCCGAAGCGTCTGCTAGCTGGTCACAGACCACTGTCAGCGAGCGAGCACATTATTTGAATGCGATTGCGGACTCTATGGAGCAGCAATTCGATACGTTGGTTGGACTGTCTGTATTAAACAACGGTAAGCCAATTGAAGAAGCAAAGATAGACGTCGGCGATGCCATGGCCTGCTATCGTTATTATGCCAATCTCATCACAGATCAGGCAACGTGGTCTAAGGTATCGACGCTTGAGCCAGATATTTGTTTATTAAAGACATACGCGCCAGTAGGTATTTGTGCGTTGATTACCCCTTGGAACTTCCCAATGGTGACGACCTCTTGGAAGGTAGCTCCCGCATTAGCGGCAGGGTGTACCGTGCTATTAAAACCGTCTGAGGTGACACTATTACCAGAGCTCATGCTGGGTAATATCTTGTCTGAGATTGAATTACCAAAAGGGGTGGTTAATATTTTACCGGGTGCTGCTGAAGTGGGCACTGCTATGACCAGTCATCCGCTGATTGACAAAGTCTCTTTTACTGGCAGTAATATAGTCGGTGAAAAGGTGATGGTTCAAGCAGCAAAAGGTATCAAAGACATAAGCCTAGAGCTGGGTGGCAAATCTGCTATTGTCGTATATGCTGATGTAGATATCGACTACGCTTGTGATTTAATCATTGGCGGCATATTTACCAATGCAGGTCAGATATGCTCGGCCACGTCACGTTTGATTGTCCATCAAGATATCGCTGAGCAGCTGTTTGAGACGTTAAAAGTAAAAACGGAAAGTTTGCAAATGGGTGATGGTTTTGCGACAGATACGCAAATGGGCCCATTGGTGAGCAAACAGCAATTGAACCAAGTTCAGAAATACTTTGATATTGCCGCTGACGAACATCTTGCTTGTTTGACTGGTGGCGAGATAGTTACTGGTTCAGGATATTTTGCAACCCCAACGATTTATACAGACGTACCAACGACCAGCCAATTATGGATGGAGGAAGTGTTTGGGCCTGTATTAGTCAGTACAACCTTTATCGACAACGCAGAGGCGGTCGCCTTAGCCAACGATAGCAAATTTGCTCTAGCAGCAACCATCGTTTGCGCCGATGAGACTGCCGCACTTGAGATGGCGCTACAAATAAAAGCAGGACATGTCTGGATTAACGAGCAACAAATCGTACTACCAGAAGCGGGTTGGGGCGGGTTTAAGCAAAGCGGTATTGGCCGTGAGTTGGGCGGTGATGGTTTGTCTGCTTATCAGAAAAGCAAGCACGTATTACTGACTCATTAACTAGATTTTCACGTTTCTCGCTAGCCGTCATAAAGATTTGCACCTAGCTATTAACAGGATTGTTGATAGTTAGTGTTACGCTTATTTACCAGTCCGTTTCCTATATTAACTTTACTGTCGCGCCCATTCAGGATAAAATTGAGCAATCATTCAAGTTTTATAGCCGTGCCCATTTTTATATGAGGTCACGGCTTTTTAAATGAGGCACATTATGTCACGCACCGCACTTTACAACCGTCATGATGCCTTGGAGCGCGCGCTACAGCTTTTTTGGCAAAAGGGCTATCATGCCACCTCATTAAAGGATATCGAGCAAGCACTCGATATGCGCCCAGGCAGTATTTATGCCGCGTTTGGTAGCAAAGACGGCTTGTTTCAAGAAGCGCTAGAATACTATGCGCGTCTAGGATTGACTGAACTTGAGCGAGTATTGAGCCATCATAAGACGCCTTTATTGGGCCTTGCCGCTTACATACGTCAGCTTGGCGGGATTCGTGATAAAGCGTTACCGAGCCGTGCTTGTATGTTGGTCAAGAGCTTACTAGAGCTTGGTGCGCGTGAACAAACAGCGTTAACCAAGGTGGAAATGCTGCTGGCAGGTATGGAGACACGCTTTATAGAATGCTTTAAAGAAGCGCAGAATGTAGGTGAAATGGATAGTCAGCTGGATGCGGTTCGACTTGGCCGTCGCCTACAGGCAGAAGTCATGGGTCTGCGTGCTTTTGCACAGCGTGATGTAGAAAGCTCGACAGTACACGCCCTTGCTGAAGATATGGCCTTATCTATAGAAGCACTGCGACTCGATAACTCAGTAAACGCTTAGAATGTCATAATCGGGTGTTCAAGACGGCATATATCTTCAGACGCTTACTTAGAAGATTCTAGCTGTTTAAGAGTATGATACCCACCATGTATACGGGTAAAAATAGTAATAGCACAGGCAGTAGCAAAGATACCAGCCAGTAGCACAAAATGCTGCGGCCAAATGCAAAAAGCGATAAAGATAGCAATCGTTTCAGTGCCTTCAGTGAGACCGTTGAGATAATAAAAGCTCTTATATTTAAACTGAGGCTTGTCTAATTGAAACTTTTCTGCAGAAATTGCAAAGGCCAAAAAGCTCGAACCTGTCCCGATAAATGCCGCTAATAACAACGCGCCTGCAATGGCATTTTTGGCAGGATTGGCCAAGATAAACCCAAGCGGTACGGCTGCATAAAACAAGAAGTCGAGCGTGATATCTAAGTAACCACCAGCGCTTGAGCTTTGCTGTGCGTAACGTGCCAACGCGCCATCAAGCCCATCCAAGATACGATTCAATACAATCACTGCCAGTGCGCCATACCATAGCTCAAACGCAAGTAGTGGCAATGCCAGCATACCAATCAAAAACCCAGCTACCGTAAGCTGATCAGCTGTGATGCCGAGCTTATGCAATGTCGCTACTATTGGGGTCAGCAGCGGCTTGATAACGGGCGTAATAAACTTGTCTAACATGCGAGCTGCCTTTTATATTTTGCTTATTTAGCCATTTTAAGGCCACTAAATGTATCAATGTGCTAATTGATGATACGGCCTAGATGAATAACCTTACCGTTGGCTGCTTCGGCATCGCTATGGTCGTGTGTGACCATAATGGCAGGCAGCTTATGAGTACGAATCTGATCAAATACCAATTGCCGCGTATCCATCCTCAACTGAGTATCAAGTTTGCTAAACGGCTCATCAAGTAGTATCGCTTTGGGCTCACTCAGTAGCGTTCGTAGTAGGGCGACACGCGCTTGTTGACCACCTGATAGGTTATCAGGATGACGATCTCCCATCCCTTCTAAGCCCACTTGCACTAAAGATTGCGCTATTTTTTCAACTCGCTGTTTTTTGTTTCCTTTTGGCATGGCAAAAGCAATATTACCCGCAACGGATAGATGCGAAAACAGCAGTGCGTCTTGATACAGTACACCAATACGGCGCAAATGCGCAGGCAGTTGAGTCACGTTCTCATCGTTTAACCAGACAGTACCCGTCGCGGTAAAGTCGCTCGCCAAAGTGCCTGTTAGCCAGTTTAGTAAGCTAGACTTGCCACTACCAGAAGGCCCCATCACGGTTAGGATGTCGCCACCAGCGATGTGCTCATTGATACTCAATAGCTGCTCGTTTTGACGAAACAGCTGTAAGTTTTTTATCTGTAAAGATGATGGCATCAGGAACCCTTTGTTTGCGTTTTTTACGACTGATTATTTGAATGTTTGATATTGTTAGCAACTGATTTTTTACAGCTGGTATTTTCATAAATGCTTTTGTTCATGATCAGCCTGCTACCGAGCGCCACTTCTAAAAAAGTATTTGGGTAGCATCCAAGCCAATATAAAACCGATGAGCGGTAGCGCCATTTGCATAATGGCATAGACAGCACTGGTGCGCCTACTGGCACCATTCGCCAGTGTCACCGCTTCTGTCGTGATAGTGGCAATCCGTCCGCCGCCCGCCAATAGGGTTGGCAAATACTGACCAAAGCTGATCGCTAGACCGAGCGCAATAGCAATCAAAATAGGGGCAAATAACTGCGGCAGCTTTATCTGAAAGAACACTTTAATTGGTGCAGCACCAAGGCTGGCGGCCACATGAGCGAAACGAGGATCTAAGCGCCGATAGCTACTGGCCAATGATAAAAACACGTACGGTAGCACGAATAAAAGATGCGCAAATGCCACATTAAAAAATTCTGATTGATGATTGGCCAACTGCTGCAACCATACCAAGCCGAATAGAAACGCGATACTTGGTACCAGTAGCGGTAAGTAAATAATAAAACTGGTGAAGTGTGACAGTGGTTTAGCACTCAGTTGCTCAGCTTCCAAGCATAGCAAAGTCAGAAAAACAGCAAAGGTGGTACTGACGGCACCAATGCTAAGAGTATTGAGCAGTGGTGTGCTCATTTGGGTAAAGGCACTTTGAAAATGTAGTAGCACGAATTGCTCTGGTAGCATCGCCGGAAACCGCCAAAACCCTGCAAATGCCCATAATACAAGACCAGAGAGTGACAGTAGCATAAAACCAATCACGCCTACAGTAAGAATGGCAGTGACTTTTTGCCAAATAGTATCTGCATAGTGGCGCTTGCCATTAATTGATGAAACATTAAATATTGCCTTGATAATTTTTTCGCCGCCCAGCCAAAAGGCGACTAAACCTGCTGTCAGTACGAGTTGTAATAATGCACCTGCTGATGCTTTGATACGCAATGTCAGGTCAACATCGTTGAACCATTGTATGATAGAGACAGCAAGTGTTGGCGGTGTGTTAGGGCCCAATATCAATGGCATCTCGACGCTCGCACTGGCATAGGCCAACACGGCCAAAATCGGTAAACGCAGAAAAGGATATAACAGGGGTAAGACCGCCTTAAAAAAAGCAGTAATTGGGTAATAACCAAGATTGAGTGCAACGGTATACTGTTGACGCAATTTTTTGCCAAGTTCAGGCTGAGCAAGCGCGCCCAGTGCCATTAATAATAAAAAAGGCAGCTCTTTTAAGGTTAAACCCAAGATGATGCTGATACCGTATGGATCATGCGGAAACATACCATCGGGTGCCATCTCCCAACCAGTTAGCCACGGGGATATAAGCCGTGCAAACATGCCTGACGGTGCAATCAAAAATCCAACGGCAATGGCTGCAGCGGCATGAGGAATGACCAAGATGGGGCTTAATAAATGCTCAATACGCTGCAACCAAACACTGTTAAAAAACGCGGCCAATATCATCAGGGCAATGACAAAAGCGAGTAGCGTACTGATAAGACCTGTAGCGAGACTTAATGCAGCCATCTGCGTGATGCCAGGCGTTTGCCACAGGTCTATAAACCCTTGCATGTTCAAGGTCGTTTTCTCTAGAGCAGGAACCCAGCTCAAGGCAGGCAGCAGTACACAGATGAGGCCGCAAAGTACGGGTAGTATTAATATGAGAATTAAGAGTTTGGGACTAAAAGACACGATACGCGTAAATAGGTCTTTTTTCTCAAGCGTAATAGGCTTAGGGCTATCACCTTTTTTTGTTATTTTATCAAAACCTTGGCTCATGGACTCACCCCATAACGTGCTTGCCAGCCTTGCTGGATGGCCTCTACCCAACTTGGATGCGGCTCACTTACCGTACGCTTGACACTATCAAAGGGCAGGGCGCTTGGATGGGGCTGCTTGGTTTTGAATAATGCTTGTTGTACAGGGCTAAGCGTAGATTGGACCAGTACGGTTTTATCACCCCATACCGAAGGAGTTTGTTTTTTGGCTTGTGCATCCGGACTCATCAGAAAGTTGGCTACTAATTGCGCGGCTTGAGGATGACTAGCATTATAAGGAATGGCAACAAAATGGGTATTGCTTAAGCTGCCGTCACTCATAGCATAGCTGCGAATGCTTTTGGGTAAGTCATAACGCTGTACGGCTGCAGGAACTTCTGGTGCCGAAAAGGTAAAGGCGAGACTCAGCTCCGTATCATCGACCAAGCGTCGCATCTGCGCGCCTGTCTGTACAAACTGCTCGCCATTACGCCATAAGGTTGGATGAAAGCCATCCAAAAACGCCCATAGCGGATCTAATACGAGCGCAGTATTTTCTTCAGTAGCCAATAGACCTAATTGAGCGCTAGTATTCTTACCTGTACTGGCATCTTGTTGTTCATGCAGCATGACTAAGACGTACTTTAAGAAACTCATACCCAAAAAATCAGGTGGCTTTGGGTAGCTAAAACGGCCAGGGTTTTGTGCTGTCCAAGTAGTCAGTTCAGTTAGCGTTGTTGGCGGTTTACTGGTCGACAGGCTGTCGTAATAAAACGTCAGAGAGGCTTGTCCCCATGGTGCTTCCATACCGTTGGTCGGCACACCAAAGTCAAAGTTTACGGTTGGATTATTCTCTGGGTCAGTCAACGCAAAATTGGGTAGTTTATTGGCCCATTGTTTGAGTAATAACGAATTTTTACTCATGGTGGCGAAGTTAGCACCATTAATCCAGACCAAATCAACACTGCCTTGATCGTCATTATGAGCGGATTTTTCTGCAAGTACACGACTGACTGCTTCGCTGGTGTCACTCAATTTGACATGAACTAAGTTGATATCGTATTTATCATCAACCTGATCAGCGACCCATTGTAGGTAGGCGTTAATCTGCGGATCACCGCCCCATGCATAGAAGTAAACGTCTTGATTGCTGCCTTTGGCTTCCATCTGCTGCCAAGGTGATAGGTCTTGCTCAAGGTTAGCAGTAGTGGGCGATGCTGTGCTTGCTGATATACCAATACAAATGCTCATCACCATAGCGTAGGTGCTATATCGCGTAAGACGTTTGAGCATCGGTAAAGCGGTAATAACGTGCATTCAAGTTTCCGTTATGATTTCAATGTTAGTAAAGCTGGTAAAGATCTCATAGCCTGTTATGAACCAATCAAACAGATACCATAAAATCTCTACCAGCTTTATTGGAGTCTTTTAACACTTTGCTACCAGTCGCATCGTTCAATGACGCCTATCATCAAACTACTATTAACTAACTATCATTAACTAACCGCGACGCCAAGTATGGTATTTCTCCAACCAGCTCAATACGGTCTCAGGGGCGTGAGCACGTTTCCACTCACCAGCGGCATATTTGTTGCCTTCTGCCCAAGTAGGGTAACTGTGAATGGTGCCCAATATTTTGTTGAGACCCAGACCATGTTTCATTGCCAGTACAAACTCAGCGATTAGGTCGCCTGCATGTTCAGACACCACCGTAACGCCAAGTATTTTGTCTTTACCTTTTGGCGTGATGACTTTGATAAAACCTTTAGCAGCACCATCTGTAATGGCACGATCCAGCTCTTCAAATTCAAAACGAGTGATTTCGTAATCGATGCCTTTATCAATGGCTTCTTGCTCGTTAATGCCAACACGAGCGACTTCTGGGTCAATAAACGTAACCCAAGGAATCACGCGATAATCCACTTTAAACTTTTTAAAATTACCAAATAAACCATTCACTGCGGCGTACCAACCCTGATGGGCAGCGACATGAGTAAACTGGTATGGACCGACGATATCACCCGCGGCAAAAATATTGGGATACAACGTCTCTAAATATTCGTTGGTCACAATCGTACGATTGGTTTCGATACCTAGCGCTTCTAAACCATAACCTTCAAGACGTGCGCTACGACCAACGGCACAAAGTAGCTCATCATACTCGATATCGATTTCTGTTTCATTGTGTTTGACGATGATGTATTTTTTGCCATCACGCATCTCGCAGCGCATGGCTTGATGCGAAGTCAAAATATTGACACCGCTATCAGTGAGCGACTGGTGAGCAAAGGCAGAGACTTCGAGGTCTTCTTTGCCCATGATGCGATCGCTCATCTCAATTTGCGTCACATTAGAACCCAGTCGAGCAAAGCTTTGAGCAAGCTCGCTACCGATTGGTCCGCCACCCAGCACCACTAGCTTCTTAGGGGCTTCTTCTAGCTCGGCAAACTTGGTCCATAGCGTGTCACTGGTTACGTAACCTGTTTCTTCTATACCTGGCAAAGGTGGCACAAATGGGCGAGCGCCAGTGGCAATGACGATGGTGCGCGCTGTTAGGGTTTGCATGCCGCCGTCATTTAATTGAATTTCTACTGTCCAAGGGTCGATCAATTTGGCATAACCTTTGACCACATCGACGCCCAAATTGGTATAGCGTTCAACACTGTCATGCGGCGCAATATCGGCCACAACCTGCTGTACGCGTGCCATCACTTTTTTGAACGAAAACTGCGGTACAGTGTTCTCTAGACCGTAGTTTTCACCGTGGCGAATCTGATCAGCGATTTTTGCGCTCTTAATGATGGCCTTACTGGGTACACAGCCATAATTGAGACAATCACCGCCCATCTCACCTGCTTCAATCAATGTGACTTTTGCCTTTACCGCTGCGGCAATATAGCTTGTGACCAATCCACCAGCGCCTGCACCAATCACAATCATATTGCGATCGAACTTTTTGGGTTTGGTGTGGTTTTTATAAATACGGCGTTTTTTAAACATGTTCAACACTCCTTTTGCTATTAATGGGAAGAAACCTAATAACGCAAATGAGACAATTAAGTTGAAAGATAAAATACCCGATAAGCTGTCTATCTGTGCCAGTTGCGTCCCTGCATTGACGAAGACAAACGTCCCAGCCAGCATACCGATTTGACTGACCCAGTAGTAAGTCCATGACTTAATAGCCGTCACGCCCATCAATAGGTTAATCAAAAAGAATGGAAATATGGGTACCAGACGTAAAGTAAATAAGTAAAATCCACCTTCTTTTTCGACACCTGCATCGATAGCTGCTAGCCGCTCAGGAAAGCGCTGCTTGATGGTATCACGCAGTAAATACCGTGAGGTTAAAAAGGCAAGTGTGGCACCAATACTCGATGCAAACGATGCCACGAGTAACCCTTGCACCAAACCAAATAGCGCACCAGCGGCCAGTGTCAAAATCGCAGCGCCTGGTAAGGAGAGGGCAGTGACGACAACATACAGTAAGAAAAACCCACCGATAATTAATAACGGTGACTGCGCTTTGTAGTCATTAAATTGCGCCATCGACCCTTTTAAGCCATCAAGCGTCAATAATTGATTTAGGTCAAAATAAAAAAAGCTTGCCGCTAATATCAATATTAATAGTATTAAAAATATTCTTTTAATCATGAGGTATCCGGCCAAATAAGGGAGCAAAGGCTAAAACCGTAGTTATTGCTCAAACAGTAGAATACTCATCATCTGAGTAACTAAACTTAAGTAACTATATTTGAGTAACGTGGCGATCAAATCGAATCGTCTGAATCACCTAACCACGATAAAAAATTTAAGTCGGCAGTCTTAATAGTATATAAATTATGTCGCGTTGTCTGATATTTATACTAGGGGCTCAATGAGCACTGCTGCCGATATTTATACTGGAGACGTATTTTTACCCAATGTTAGAGTGTCATAGTCTCTCATTAAGAACAGCGCCAAACAGGCTGCCAACATCGGCCATGCGGCAAAGAACAACAAGTTATCAAAAGGATGGAGATAGAGACCAAAGGTTGCAAAAGTAGAAGACGCGTGTAGCAATAAAATAATGCCGTAGGTCCACTTTTTGAATAAACCTGCTACAAACAATAGGATGAGTACGATTTGTAAGCCACCAACCACGTATACAATACTGGCGCCTAAGTTTTCTAATGCATAAAATTTTGAAAACACACCTGCCGCATGCTCAGGATTTACAAATTTGTCGAGTGTCCAGAAGAAGAACACAATGAAAACACCCAGTCGAAGGAATAATAGTGAGAGCGGTAGATGTTTTGGCATGAATTGTCTCTTTTTGAGAAAAAGTGAAAGTGAATTGGAACAAATTAAGCAAACAAAACGGGCACGATGGCACCGAACTATAAGGTAATAAACACAGGTAAAAAGATGAACAATATTGAGTGATTACTCAAAAATAAACAAAGTATTACCACAAAATGTACTAAAAACGCATTGTAGTGGTTATTGAATGGCTGTTCAAGTTCATTACATTCATATTATGGCAATTAGGGGGCTGAGTTACTTTCTTTAACCAAACCAGCAATGTTAGCTTAAAGAAGCCCGTTTTATGCCCGTTCAATTGAGTCTATCGACATATTTTATGTTTACGTGGTGTAGTCATGGTTTACTTGACTCGTGCAAATACAAAAAGCCCTTTATAGAACGTGAATTCTATAAAGGGCTTTTGACGGAACACTTACAACACTATAGTAAAGTCAATCGCAGTAAAGCAAGCTTCTACCACATCAAGTCGTCTGGAATCACATAGGCAGCATACGGATCGTCTTCTGCCAATGCTTCTTCAGCAGTATCATTGGATACGACCATAAAGCCTTCCATTTTTGAATCGATACGATCGGCTAATGGACGAGGCAGTAGGGCATAGCTCTCTTCCAACCGTGCAATGACCACATGACCAGCCACGATTTGATCATATAGTTTCTGAGTAATAGCAATTTTCTTTACTTTTGACTCATCGACAAACTGATAGCTGACCTCACCCTCTGTCTCAGTAATTTGATGCTGCTTAATCATTTGGACAATGTTGGCCTTTAGCGCTTTTTCTTCTAGCACCCGTTGCTTTTCTTGATTGAGCTTTTGATCTTTCTCTAGTTTTTTGGCTTGCGCTTCTGCCAACGATTTTTTTGCTTCGACGCTTTCTGAATCACCAGTGCGCTTGGCATGTTGCGTTTGCTTGCTGATTTTCTTGGCTTTTTTGCTATCAACCAATCCAGCCTTTAATAATTGAGCCTGTAGGGCATTTTTTGCCATAATCCAATCACCTAAATAACGATACCGAAATCATAAATGCTAAAAAATACATTGTAGCAAACTTTGCCAGTGCATGTGGTCAGACGATGACAAGACTTTATATATAGCTAGGTATCAGTCTGCGGTGAACCGTGCACAATGCTGACGGTAACAAATTGCAATTATTGCAAAAGGGGCACACACATTGCTGGATGATGCCGTTCAAATTGGTTATTATCAAATGAAAGGATAAATTTTTTCGATGAAATAATTGCTATAAGACAACGGATATATCTATATATTAGACAGAGGGCAACGCTTGGTCAGATCTGACAAGCTGGATAGAATTGAATACTTAAATTTAAGGACAGATTATGACGACATCACAGCACATTTTGGCCTGTATTGACGGCTCGGCCGTGACTGAATCGGTTTGTGACTATGCAGCATGGTATGCCAGTAAAATCAACGTGCCTGTTGCGCTATTACATGTCAGTGCCGTACCTGCTTCGACCAGACGAGATTTATCAGGCGCAATAGGGATAAATAGCCGTCAGGCTTTGTTAGAAGAATTGTCTCAGTTGGATGAGCAAAGAGCAAAAGTCATAAATAGCTATAGTAATGCTTTGGTACAAGATGCAAAAAGCCACATCCAAAGTAGCTTTGCTGACGTCAATATTCGTGTGTATCAACGTCATGGTAAATTGTTGCCTAGCATTGAGCACTTCAAAGAAAAAAATCGTGTGATTGTGATGGGACGCCGTGGAGAAGACCATAAAAACAGTCGGATTAATATTGGCAGTCAGATCGAAACGGTGGCTCGTGGATCAGAGATTCCTATACTGATTTGCTCAGAGACATTTAAACAGCCTAGCGCCTATATGATTGCCTTTGATGGTAGTAAAACGTCGATGAAAGCGGCACAAATGGTGGCAAAAAGCCCATTGTTAAAAGGTTTAAAAGGTCATATCGTGATGGTAGGTCATCATAACGATGCCTCCAAACAGAGCATGAGTGCCGCCGCTGCACAGTTAGAGGATGCGGGGTTTATTGTCGAGGCACATCATTTATCTGCCCCTGATGCGGTGGATGGGTTATTAAAATTTCAGGTAGAAAACAATATTGATATCATGGTGGTGGGTGCGTACGGTCATTCTAAATGGCAACAGCTTTTTCTTGGAAGTACGACGACAGAAATCATTGCCAGTACGTTATCGCCCGTTATCTTGGTACGGTAATAACGTCATATAATTGCCAGTACGTTATCGCCCGTTATCTTGGTACGGTAATAACGTCATATATTTGTGTTTATCGTCTAGGGCGTGTCCTCAGTTTTATATTATGGGTACGCCCTAATCATTTAATACCTTTGGAATACTTTATGCTCATTAATGCAGATTTTTCACAACGTGCGTCGCTCGCATCTGAAGACCATCACTGGATTCAATCACCACAAAATGGTGTGGAGCGCGTCATGCTGGATCGTGTGGGTGCAGAAAAAGCTCGCGCTACCAGCCTTGTACGTTATGCGCCAAACTCTTACTTCCCGCATCATCTGCATCCAGGCGGTGAAGAGATTTTGGTATTATCAGGCACTTTTTCTGCAGATGATACTCATTATCCAGCAGGTTGGTATCTACGTAATCCACCGTCTTCAGGTCATCGGCCTTATAGTGATGAAGGTGCTGTTATTTTCGTCAAGTTACGGCAAATGTCATCCAATGAAACGCATCACGTGGCTATTGATACTTATAATGATGCTAATTGGCAGCAACGAGGTAACCGTCGTATTTGCCCGTTGTTCTCCGATGGGGTAGAGCGCGTTAGTCTACAGCGTATCAATGCTGGCGAGTTATTGTTCATTGAAGCAGTCGATGGCGGCGCAGAAATATTAGTCGTAGCAGGCGAATTGATAGAGGGTGAGCAAGTATATAAACAGGATAGTTGGATACGCCTACCGATAGCTGAACACGTACCAATCAAAGCAGGAGTAGAGGGCGCTACGATATATCTAAAAACTGGCCATTTGGTTCAAATCATTGGTTTAGAGACTGATGAAGTTTGAGTAAATCTCATCAGTGCTGGTCGCTTTTTTATTTAGGGCGTATTGAAAATTCACAAACACGCCCTAGTCAATCCGCTATAAAAGAGTGACAGCATTCACCTCGCTTAAAGTATCAGATCACCATCTGCCCGCAGTTGCTTCGGCATGCTTCTATATCTTATCAACGATATATCTTTTAAGTCATCATAAACACATAAATAAGCATAGAAACCATTTCTTTGACTTATTGCTTTCTTATTTCTAATTTAAAGTACTCGCTATCTATTGAGAGAAGATATTTTTCATAAGATGGGTTTTCGTGTGTCTTATATAATTACGTTTATGATGTCATGCCATATTTCTAATAATGACAATGGTCTTTATATAGTCAATCCACCTAATAAATGTTACGATTGCTCTAAACCATAGACAACCAATTAAAGACTATGACTTACCCAA
>NZ_JASDDJ010000050.1 GCF_030407455.1 Psychrobacter sp. 5A.1 | reverse complement strand
GTAAGTCATTGTCGTTTATAGTGATAATCATTTAGTTGATTTATTTTATAACATTTTTAAAGTCAGCGTACTATATAGACATACCCAAGCTATTTAACTCATTAGTAAAATTTTTGCTACTAAGCGTGCTCTCACCATAACTTTTTAAGTCAAAATTAAGATATATCCTATTATCACTGTATGGATCTTCATAATGGAAAACAATATCAGAAGGATGTTCCTTCTTACTATGCTCATCAATGACACAAGTGTTATTTGTATCCATTGAGCCAGTTTGTGTCCATTTAAACCATTTAAAGATATCTTTAGACAATATCTCAGCCATTGTAGCTATGTTTGAAGTCTCTGCCACTACTATTCCTTATTTCGATAATTGTTCAGTAATGATATGATTTTTCAAATCATATCATTCTAAGATATTTTAATAAAGCCTAAAAAAAACTGAGTTATCTTGTATTATTTAATATGATGCATGTCATTAAATTTTTAGACATTCTAAACCCTCCAATACCTCATCCATACTCTGATACCGTCTCGCTATCCGTTTCGCCAATGCCTTATCAACCATATATTGATAACAACTATATTCTGATGGCAGCTTTGGAATAGATTGTTGGCAATGCTGAATCGCCCACGCCTTTAATTTGTCATTACTATTAACACTTACTTGAAACGGTCGCCTGCCCGCCAATATCTCAACCATCATTATCCCAAACGCATAGATATCACTGTGCACCGTTGCACCCTGACCTTGCCAACGCTCAGGTGCAAGATATGCCGGTGTACCAGCAGGACTTCCTTCTTTTGGCTCGTTAACCCTTTCTGCCAACGCAAAATCAGTCAATAATAGATTAGGCGTTAGACTATTACTCATGATATCTGATGGCAACTCGTTATCAAAACCTTCAATCAAAATGTTGCTAGGCTTAATATCATTGTGTAGCCAGCCAGCCTGATGCAAATTGGCTATTAAACAGGCAGACTGCATGATGAAATGATGTTTTTGTGACGTTATCAGTGACAGATGTTTTGAAGCTGTCAGCTGACTCACCAAGCTACCATTAGAGTAATAAGGCATCACCACTATTACCAGCTTTTGAGGCTGCTCTAGTATTTGAACGTTTACACAATGATGAGCCAATAGTGGCGGTGCAATAGCTTTATTTTTGATTTTCAATGAAGCATTTACAGCAGCTAAAACCTTTGCTTCGTGAGTTAAATCGAAAGCGATAGGATAAGCATCGGCACTCAACTGCCATTTAATCATCACGCTACCAAATTGCGGATGCTGGGCACGTGTTAGCCCTTGGAAGTAAGTCTTGTCGATATGTTGCGTTTTGATATCTTGCGTTTTGATATCTTGCGTTTGTTCTGTGCTTTGCTGAGCAATACGTTGATGCACTATCTGACTAAAATGCTGTACGTCCAGTTCTTGGGTAATAATGGACAATAGCGGCACCGCCTGCGCTTGCAAAGCTTGCGTAATAGATGGATTACTGGCACTATTTTCCATGGTATTGTTTCTCATAATATAGTGAGATTATTGCCTTCCCATTCGTATCATTTCCAAAGATAATAATAGCGCGAATAATTTTGACTAGGGCGTGTTATCAATTAGATTGTGAGACTTAAAATGAGAAAAATTGTAGATAAACAAGGAAGAAATTGCCGTTAATATGAACATATTGACAAAGTTTCTGACGATGTTTAGCAAAATTTAGCCATTTTAAGGCCACTAAATGTATTAATGTGCTAATTGATGACACACCCTAATACTACGCTCAGTAGGCGCCAAAAGTTTAGCCACGTTAATGATATTTTTGGGTATGGTATTAAAGACAACCTTAACTGCTAGAGCCACTATGTCACAACCAACCATCCCAACCTCGCCCTCTAATCAGCCTACTTATGCCCTACCTCAACCGTTATTAGACTTACTCAGTCAGTACTTAAAAGAGCAGGTCACACCGACGATTGAAATCGATCCGAACCAACTTGCTTATCGCTGGGTTGGTGGACGCACTGGCAATTTAGAGCCTTTGTCGGTCAACCTATTTTTAAGCTTGGACGACTTGCATGGTATCGATACGCAAAAGTCTAAACTGGTACAGAACACCCGTCAGTTTATTAAAGGCTATCCTGCCAATCACGTATTAATGTCAGGGACACGCGGTGCCGGTAAATCATCATTGATTCGCGCTTTGTTACAAGCCCATCATAGTGAAGGCTTACGTATTATTGAGGTTGCCCGCGATGATCTGCAAGTATTGGATAAGATTCGTGCTGCCATTAATGCCCTACCAGAAGATTGTAATTGCCGCTATATCGTATACTGTGACGACCTCGCTTTTAATGGTCAAGACGAAAGCTATCGTGCGCTAAAGAGCGTACTCGATGGCTCGCTAGACTCTGAGCAAGACAAACTACTGGTCTACGCCACCAGTAATCGCCGTCGCTTGCTACCGCAGATGATGAAAGACAATATTAATATCTACAATGGGCAGACGGATGAGGTCAATCCCTATGAGGCCATTGATGAAACCGTGTCATTATCAGATCGATTCGGTTTGTCCCTCACCTTCCATCCTATGGATCAGCAGACTTATCTGCAAATCATTCAGCATTATCTGAATTTAGAGCAGCAGAAAATCTCAGCTGATATGGATAATAATGCTAAGGACATTTTAGCAAGTCAGTCTATGCCTGATAAGATCAGAAAGGATGCGCTACGTTGGGCCTCTGAACGTGGTGGTCGCTCAGGACGAGTTGCTTACCAGTTCAGTCGATACTGGAGCGGTATAACGCAATTGGAAATTGCAGACGGTAAGCGCTAAGCCATATTTAACGCTAAATCATATCTAAGCTTAGCCATGTCTAATCACTGCGTGCAGAGCCTATATACTGCACGCGATTCTCTTCTTGACTGCCCTCTTGACTGCCCTTTTGACTGCTTGCCGACCCAATTGCACCATCGACCATATATTGGTCAAAATCTACTGCTAACCAAAGATTACCTTTATAAACGCTCTCAGCATCTAAACGAATATTTGCCATGTTTGGCGTCTTACTATTAGGATTATCAAAACCCTGATAACGGGCGCTAAAGTGCGTCAAAATTAGATTGTTTACACCACTGTTTTCTACAAAATCCGCCACCAATTGCGCACTGCTATGCATCGGATCAAACTCTGGATTTTTGGCTTGAATCTTAGTCAGTACCTCATGCGTATACGTCGCTTCATGCACCAATAAATCCGCATCTATAACGGCTTTGCGCAAACAGTCTGGCGTATCGTTATCACCAGCCACCACTACTCGTGTCCGCTGTATTTCCTCATCAACATAGTCTACTGAGTGCAATTGTCTATTATCCTCAGTCGTGACATCTTCGCCTTGCTGCAATCTGCCCCACAGTGCACTGGCTGGAATACCATCTGCCATAAGCTTATCTGTATTAAGGATGCGGCGGCTAATAGTCTGAGTAATACCAAAACCATGAGAAGTGACTCGATGTGAGAGCAGCGTGATATCAATCTCAAGCTGATGTTGGTCGCTTAAGCTAATGTTAACTTTGTTCGTATCACCTTGCTCAGCCAACACCTCTTCAATCGCTATAAAATCGAGAGCAAAAGGTAAATACAGCTCTGTAGTAGCGGCAATGGCTTCAAGCAAAGTAGCAATCGATTTTGGTGCAATCAAAGTTAATGGCTCACGGCGCCCTGACATAGCAGCGCTTGCTAATAGCCCTGGTAGACCATAGCAATGATCACCATGAACATGAGTGATGCAGATAGCAGCCAATTGATGTAAGGAGAGCTTGGTATGTAGCAATTGCTGCTGTGTGCCCTCTCCGCAATCAATCAGCACCCAGGGGCGCGATTTCTTACTCTGATTATTCTGTTGACGACTCTCTTGCTGTACGCCAGAGGTATGCGGATTCAGACACTCTATGGCCAATGCGGTCACATTACGCTGTTTGGTCGGTACACCTGCAGAGGTACCCAAAAAGGTTAGCTTTAGCATAATGATGCCTTTTATTTATCAGAAGTACTGGCTCAGAAGTACGAGAGCATTTCTTCATTCTAAATCAATGACAGAAATAAGATAAACGGAGAATATGCCCTAGCTATGATAATTGGCATATCATGGTTTTTTGACCTTCAACCATTTGTCCACCATTGGCGGTGCACTCGTTTACCATATTTGATTCGTAAGATTTCCAGCCACCATAAAAACTCGCCATACACAGTATCACAACCAAAATTTTCTGTGACCATGCTTTGATAGAGACTTGCTGGCTGTTCATCTGTTGTTTATTATTTTCTTGCATGCTGATATCTTGTTTATTAAGTGACTTTTGAATTGCTGACTGATTATCGTCGATGTCTTTATTTACACTGTCTTTCTTCAGGTTGTCTTTATTCGAGGTATTTAGATCTGTCATGATTTTATCCTAAAAAAGCTTTGTTTATGAATAAACAAAGCCTTTGGTCTACATGGCCACTTGAGCGTTAAGAGATGATTATACCAGTATCACCTAAAAATTAAGACGGCCGCCCTTTTTTTCTGCCCGTTTAAAGGCATCTCGTTCTTCGCAGCGTTTGAGCCAGTTCAAGAGGTTGGTATATTGATGCTTATCTAAACCTGCACCAGCATTGGCACCCACAACCGCCAAATGCATTTGAATATCGGCGGCGCTAAATTCACTACCTGCAAACCAATGGTTTTCATCCAAATGACGCTCCATCATATTCAGCATCTTTCCCAAACCACTACTGATCATATTTTTTTCGACCTGACCTTGAATTTTTTTGCTGATAGGTTTGATCAGCATTGGCGATTGAGCCACCACTTTTGTGAATACCAAACGCATGACCAACAGTGGCATCAATGAGGCTTCTGCAAAGTGTAGCCAAAACGTATAAGCTTCCCATGCAGCATCATTACTATCATCAGGTTTAAACTGCTTGTTTTTATCATAGTGCTTGAGCAGATATTCAATGATAAACCCTGACTCAATCAGTACGCGATCATCCACTTCGAGCATCGGCGCACTACCGATCGGATGTACCTGCTTTAGGCTATCAGGTGCGCGGTATGCTTTGTTGCGCTCATAACAAGTCAGTTTATAGTCAGTGGCTAGCTCTTCCAACAGCCAGATAATACGAAACGAGCGCGAGTTTGCCAAATGATGTAGATGTAACATAAACCGTCCTAGTTATAGTGTGAATGAGCAATAATATTTTATATAGGCTGTGCTGAATTTATCTAAGTCTGGCAGTACTGCTCTCGATAATAGCGTAATTTGTACTTCTTTAATACTGTGACTTGGCAGACATAATAGAAAACAATGGCTGCCAAGTCAGGCATCGAAGCCGCTGTACTCTTTGATATTAATCTAAATGTAATGCTTCAATTTTGCGCGTCATCTTGTCTATTTTTTGCTGATACTTTTTAATTTGGCGAAATCGATGTGCGATGAGCACGCCTTTGATACGGCGGTTTTTCAGACGACGGCGTGGCGGAAAACTGCCCACTTGTGGCTCATTGTAGCCATGTAAGCGGTCATCACGTTTACGCGCCATATAGCCCAATGCGCTATCAGCAATCATAATCAGCAATGCCGCAAAAATCATGCTATACATTAGCATGGAGCCGCCATCATGTAAGTTACGATCCAAAATAGCGATTGAGAAGACGAACAAAAATATCGGCTCAAGGTAGCACAAAGTGCCAAATAGCGAGACAGGTAGCTTCTGACTCGCCACCATTGTCAACGACATCGCAGCGGTACTAATAATGCCTAATAATGGCAGCAGATACCAAAGCTTATGGTTGGTTATTGCCACCTCAAAGCCACCATTCATATACAGTGCGACCAATACGACTGGTAATAACAACACAAGATCCGATATAAGACCAGTGATGGGCGGCACTGCCAAATAACGACGCAATAAATAATAAGGCGGGTAACCCAAGCAGACAAACAACGTTGCCCAAGAAATAGCACCATATTGAAAGATATCATAAGCAATACCAAAGCCTGCGCATCCGATGGCAACCCACTGGAGTAGGCTCATGTCTTCATTATAGAAGAAGCGACCAACGACGATCATAATCATCGGATATAAGAAGTAGCCTAACGTTACTTCTAGCCCCAAGCCATTGACGGGCGCCCACATGAATATCCAGATTTGCGCACCCAAAATAGGCGTAGGCAATATGAATAAGAACCATTCTTTCGCGTTTTTTAGGGTTTTTAGATAATCAAAAATATGCTGCCACTGCTTTAGTACACTGACCAGCAGTACCAAACTCACAAACATCGTCAGAACACGCCACGAAGCGACCTGTGTACCTGATAATGGTTGTAGCAGCAGGCCAAATAAGAACAGCAGTGAGTATAAGAAATTTGCAGCAACCGCAGTGATTGTACCTTGCGAGGTTTGGTTGGTCGTCAGCATAACAACAGCCTTTAAAGATTGGCGCACATCCATGGCAATTTTAAAAAAAACAAAAGCCTCAAACGAAAACGTCTGAGGCTTTTGCATATAAGATCATCGCGCAATCTAAGATAAACGCTTTTAATGTATGGTTTTTACATTATGGTCGGCATTATGTCAAAGTCAGAATGAATAAGCAATGCCACCGTATATCTAGTGTCTCAAACGCTTTATTGAGTAAACTTAATAGCCCTAAGTAATTACTTTAAATCAAGTTTTTCAAGTTTCTGCTGTATTTTATTCAGCTTTTTTTGATAGCGACGAATCTTGCGAAAACGATGGGCTATTAGCACGCCATCGATACGCTGATTGATAAAATGACGGCGTGGTGGAAAGCCGCCCACTTGTGGCTCTCGATAGCCATGCAGATGATCGTTACGACGACGAACTATATAACCTGCGGCACTATCGACCATCATGACCAGTAGCGCAAGCGTAATCATACCGTACATAAATAACGAACCACCTTCATCGAGGCTTTGGCTCAAAATCGTAATAGACAACACAAATAGCAGCATCGGCTCGATATAGCTTAACGCCCCAAACAATGAAACGGGCAGCTTACTACTCGCAATCATCGTCAGCGACATCGCAAGCGCACTAAAAGCACCAAGCAGCGGTAACAAATACCAAAACTTCATGTCTTGTGCCGCTACATCAAAACCACCACTCACATAAAGTATGATGAGCACCACTGGCGTCAACAGTGTCAAATCAAACAGCAAACCCGTAACAGGTGGCACAGAAAGCGTGCGGCGCAGTAGATAGTATGGTGGGTAGCCCAAACACACAAACAGCGTCACCCAAGAGACCGAACCATACTGAAAAATATCATAGCCGATGCCTAGCGCTGCAAATATCGCAGCCGCCCACTGCAAAACACTCATATGCTCATGATAAAAGAATCGACCAAGCACAATCATCACCAGCGGCAATAAAAAATAGCCCAACGTAATATCTAGACCAAACCCATTAACAGGCGCCCACATAAACAGCCAAATCTGCCCACCTAAGATTGGCGCAGGCAGTATAAATATTAACCACTCTTTGACTGTTTTTAACGTCTTTATATAGTCAAAAACATGTTGCCATTGCTTGGTCAAACTGACCAGTATCACCAAACTGAGCAACATCATGAGCACACGCCATGATGCCACCTGCGTACCGGTTAAGGGCAGCATAAACAACCCAAACAAAAACATCATCGCGAATAAAAAGCTCGATGATATCGATGCAAGCGTTCCTTGGAAAGTTTGATTGGTCGTGAGCATAACAACAGCCTTAAAAAATATAATTTTATGGGCGTAATTTATAAAAAATCATAGAAACTGAGATTTATATCGCTTAAAGACTAGGGCGTGTCCTCATTTTAAAAATGGCGATAAAAATGAGATAAATTGCCGTCAAACGAGGAAAATAGTGCAGATAATATCGAGATATTGACCAACTATTTGACGATGTTTGGCAAAATTTAGCTATTTTTAGCCCATTTAGAGGACACTCGTTTGAATTGAGGACACGCCCTAACAGCAGATATCAAAAATTAATAACCCTCAGAAAAACAAAAAACCTCCGACGAGAACGTCAGAGGCTTTTTTTAGAACAATCATATAAGACTAGATCAAAAAGCTAACTACTGAGGCACTTACTCGCCGTCTAACTCATCATTATTTGCAATATCAATCGCATCATCAACCTCAGTTGTTACTGGATTGCCTGATGCCGCATCAATATCTATCTGCTCTTGGCCTTCTACTTCAAATGTGCCATCTTCTATCATGGCATCAACGAGCTCGTCGTCGCTTTCTTCGTGTTCAACACGCGCCATGGCAACCAGTTTTTCATCTTTTGACAGACGAATCAGCGTCACACCTTGCGTATTACGACCAGAGCTAGCGACATGCTCAACAGGCGTACGAACCAACGTACCTTTGTCAGAGATTAAAATGATATCGTCGGTAGAGTCAACCTTGGTCGCTCGTACTAGTGCGCCATTACGCTCGCTGGTCTTGATAGCGATCACACCGCCACCACCACGATTTTGCGTATTGAACTCATCAATAAAGGTACGTTTACCGAAGCCATTTTCACAAGCGATTAGGATTTCGCGTACATCGTCTTCGATAACGACCAATGATTTGATAAATTCATCAGTAGCCAGACGCATACCGCGGACACCTTTTGCAGTACGGCCCATCGCACGTGCGTCATTCTCATCAAAACGAATGGCTTTACCACTTGAAGCAAACAACATCACTTCTTGGCTACCATTAGTGATACGAGCACTGACCAGTTTGTCACCGTCTTCTAAGCCAACCGCAATCAAGCCATTCGAGCGAATATTGGCAAACTGCTTAAGCTCTACTCGTTTCACTGTACCATTGGCAGTGGCAAAGAAGACAAATGGTGGCTCTGCTTGATTACTGTCTTCTGCCGAATCGTCCTCATTACTTGCTTCTAATATCTCACCTGTAACCGATGTGTCCTCTACGATTTTTGGAATCGGTAATATCGTCGTAACGGTTTCGTCACTATTTAGGCCAATTAGATTGACCAACGGACGACCACGAGCACCGCGACTGGCAATCGGCACTTCAAAACCACGTAAACTAAAGACACGTCCACTATCCGTGAAGCATAATACGGTAGAGTGAGTTGAAGTCACGACTAGATGGTCGATCACATCATCTTCTTTCATTGCTGTGGCAGACTTACCTTTACCGCCACGTTTTTGTGCGACATAATCATCAATCGGCTGAGTTTTGGCGTAGCCAGTACGCGATACCGTCATGACGACCGTTTGTTCAGGGATAAGGTCTTCGCGACTAAAGTCCATACGTGAATCGATGATATCGGTACGGCGCTCATCACCAAAGTTATCACGAATCTCGATCATCTCATTAGAGATAATGGTCATCAGCTTATCGAAATCACCAAGGATAGACTCTAAATGTGCAATTTCACGCAATAAGTCTTGGTATTCTTCGGTCAATTTGTCTTGCTCAAGACCCGTCAAGCGATGCAATTGCATGTCTAAAATCGCATTGACCTGCTCAAGTGACAAGCGATAGCGCTCTTCGCCTTCGATCAGACCAAACGGCGCTTTAGGATCTTCGCCTTCGATAAAGTCAGGACGTACAGATTGGCTACCAGCAGCGGTAAGCATCGCAACGACGCTGCCTGAGCCCCACGTATTATTCAGCAGGCTTTCACGTGCTAAGCCACGGTTTGCCGATGCTTTAATTGTCGCAATAATTTCGTCGATATTAGCCAGTGCAACGGTTAAGCCTTCAAGCAGGTGACCACGGACGCGCGCTTTGTTCAATTCGTAAATCGTACGGCGTGTCACTACTTCTTGACGATGGCGCACAAACGCAGCAATGAGCTGACGCAAGGTCAATATCTTTGGCTGACCATTATCGAGTGCGACCATATTGATACTAAAGCTAGACTCAAGTGGCGTTTGTAAGAACAAGTTATTGACGATAACTTCAGCAGTTTCACCACGGCGCAAGTCAATAGCGATACGCATGCCGTCTTTATCAGACTCATCACGAATTTCGCTAATGCCTTCGATTTTTTTATCACGAACCAATTCTGCGATACGCTCAATCAGTTTGGCTTTATTGGCCTGATAAGGCACTTCTGTGAATACGATGCGCTCACGATCACGGTTGACGCCAGCATTGCTCATCGGCTCGATATGATAACGACCACGAATATGCAAACGGCCTTTACCCGTACGATAGGCATCTAAGATACCGGCGCGGCCATAGATAATACCGCCCGTAGGAAAGTCAGGACCTGAGATATGTGACATCAACTCTTCAGCTGAAACTTGTGGGTTTTCGGCATACGCCAAACAAGCATTGATCACTTCGGTCAAGTTATGCGGCGCCATGTTGGTCGCCATACCGACGGCTATACCCGTTGCACCATTGACCAACAGGTTAGGAATACGCGCTGGCATCACACTTGGCATGCGCTCAGAGCCATCGTAGTTGTCTTCCCAATCGACCGTGTCTTTGTCCAAATCAGCAAGCATCTGGTGGGTAAGCTTGGTCATACGTACTTCGGTATAACGCATCGCTGCCGGAGGATCATCATCGATCGAGCCAAAGTTACCTTGACCATCAACCATCGGATAACGCAAGCTGAAATCCTGTGCCATACGCACGATGGCATCATAGACCGCACTATCGCCATGTGGATGATACTTACCGATGACATCACCGACCACACGGGCTGATTTTTTGTACGGTTTATTATAGTCGTTAGATAGCACATGCATGGCGTACATCACGCGGCGGTGTACAGGTTTGAACCCATCACGCACATCAGGCAGCGCACGCGAGACGATCACGCTCATCGCATAATCCAAATACGACTGCTTTAGTTCATCTACGATGCCAATAGGACTGACCGATTCGCTCATATACACTCCTTCACTCACATTTTTTTCTAGCGTTGACACATCGCTTACGGCACTCATAGATCATATAAAAATACTGCCACATAAATGGGCAGTCATGACCAAAATACAAACCATAAAAAAACACTGCTAAACGTGCAAAACAATAGGAAAATAGCGATAGTTTTAATGTTTAATAAAAGAAACTATTTTAGCACAAATTTGCTGATTTAGGGGGTTCAGGCTACCATTAAAATCAAGCTAGGCGGTTCATTCACAGTGATATTTTGAATGACCAACACACGCTAAAATAATTCTAATGGCAGGTTTTTTTTGATTGACTGATTTTGCCATTTTTACAGACAAACTTACCGTCTGCTGAACAGTGAGATACACCACCCATTTTGCCTGAACAAGGGGTATTACGAGCTTGTGCTTGACTCATAGATATGAAGGCAAATACTAGAGCTAGTAGTGCTGTGCTAATTGATTTCATTGTTTATTCTCTAGTGTACTAAAACGTTAAACATCAAAAAACTGCATCCAATAAATGCAGTTTTTTGACATCATTTAGGTATAAATTACTTGTAAGCGCTTGATGATATTAAGTGGGGTTATTACTTTGATTAAAGTTCTGCTCAAAGAATTCACGCGTGGCTTGCGTACAAGCAGTACTGACTAAACCGCCATGGTAGCTGGACAAGAAGCTGGGTCCAGTAACTGCAACGCTAGTGTTGAATTGCGTTTGAATATTATTGATGGTGTTATTCATTAACCAAGGGTTTGCTAGTGCCGAGTTGCTAAGGGGTAACAGAGTCGGTATTCCTCGCGCTGCTTCTTTCTCATTATCAACATCGAGTACAGTGATATTTAGATTTTCTTGTTGCAATTGTGCTGTCATTGCGCCCGTATTTAAATCATAGTATACGGTTGGATCACGATGACCACCACACAACAATGTTGGCATGCTAGGTATATAGCCACGTAGATCATTGTCTTTAAGTGCTTTACGTAGCTCATTCTCTGGGGTAGCAGCTGGAATCCCTGTTGGTGTTGTTGACGTTAGACCATCAGGATTTTTGATCACATCTGCAACATAAGCAGCACGAAAATCTGTCTTAATGAGATAGTTATCAGGAGAAAATCCTAAAAATGCAAAGGGTAGATCGCTAGCAGGTAGCTGATCAAGTACTGTGTTGCCAGTAGGTTTTGCTTGGAACAACGCAAATCTAGGTAATTGATTGGCGGCGACCAACTCGTCAAAACCTAACAAACTTGGTAACTGAGTATTTGCATAACTTGTGGTAAATATCTCATTAGGACTACTGTAAATCTTGCTGTACTTCTTTTGTAGTCCCGTTGCCAGTAGTGGTGCAAAACGTGTAGCGCCAAGATTGACATTACCTGAAAATATATAATCACCAAACGCCGCTAATGCATATGGCCCGGATGAAGGTGCAATCGCTGTCACAGGCTCATTTTTTTGCTCAAGCAATCTTGCCGTTGCCATGGCGACATGCCCGCCTTGCGAGTAACCACTGATGAATAGCTCACCCGAATCATCAATGTTGGTATAGTCGGCATCGTTGGCTTGCTGCTGTCTCGCAATGATGGTACGTGCGCTATCCAATGCATCGGCCATATCAGCGGCTTGCTGATCAGCCACAAGATAGGGGTGGTAGTCGAGATCAGAGTCGTCATAACCCGCATAGTTTGGTGCAACCACGATGTACCCTTGTGCGGCAAAGTTTGCGGCGATCAATGTCGACTCGCCGACTGCTGGATTTTGAGGGTTGGCAACTTGACTAAAGTCATAGTCTTTATCAGTGGTGGTGCCATGAGCGTAGAGTAAGATAGGTCGATCACCTTGGCAGTCAGCATTATCACCACTTGGTAGCATCAATGCTGCTGTGGCATTAGTGCGCTCGCCTGCGGCTCCTACCGTTGGATAGCTGACTTTTTTTATGTCAATATCACATTTGGCATCTGGCGTTGCAGTACTATCAAGGCCAAACTGGGTATCTATTTGTGTCGTATTAAATGCGTTAATCGTCTCAACTGACGCACTATAGCTAGTGACACGGTCATTGTCATTGTCATCACCGCAACCCACCAACAGTAAACTACTGGCAATAGCGACAGATAACAAACAGCGGGACATCGCAGGCTTAGTGGTAATAATGGAGGTGGGTTGATAAGTATTGGCCGATAGTGTGGCGCTGACATTCGCGATAGATTTTGATTTAATCATGGTTGCTGTCCTTAGCAGTGGTAAATCAAATGTTTGCCGAAACTCCTTGGCAGTAGAGACGTAATCATTGGCAGATATTTTTATCGTTTGCCCACAATAATATTTTTTAACCCATTTACCGTTTAGGGTTCAGATTGAGGACACGTCCTATTATTTATACCGTAAAACATGCTGAAAAGCTACCAAAAAACACGTACCTACTAGGCCGTGCCCTCATTTTAAACATAGTGATAAAAATGAGAACAATGGCAGTCAAATAAGCAAAGTGGTACAGATATTGGCAAGCTATAGTCAAAGAATAACTAAACTGCTACGGCGTTATCTTCCCTAGATGTACTACCTGTACAATCTGCTGTCGGCTGCCTTGTACCCGCTTTAGGGTCTGTTGAATGAATTGAAAATACGCCCTAGCTTAGCGGTAGGCTTTATTGTACGATGTCCCAAAATATAACCCCGACACAGACTACACCTTATGCAAACCAACCATCAAAACATAGACGAATCTGATAGCCAACCGACAGAGCTAGTACCACAAGCCACTATCCTAGATATGCTAGAAAAGACACGTATTGACCGTAGCTTTGATGCCATTGCTGATCATTTCGAAAAAAAGGTCTATGGCGGTTTAAAAGGCGAGATTCGACTGGCCGTGCTACGCCGTGATATTTTTGAATATAGTGCGCAGATGAGTCAGACGCTCGGGCGACCTTTGCGTATTTTGGATGTGGGTGCAGGGCTTGCTCAAATTGCAATAGAGCTGGCTGCTCAAGGTCATAGCGTAATCATCAATGATATCTCCGCAAATATGCTTGAGAAAGCAAAAGCGAGCGCAGAACACATCGAGCAAGAACTAGACATCACGTGGTATGTTTGCCCTTATCAAGCGCTTGAAGAAAAACTGGCTCAGGCAGAGACAGAAAAATTTGATTTGATCATGTCGCACGCGCTACTTGAATGGTTGGCAGAACCCGCTGCAGTCATGGATTTTTTTGATCAGCATCTAACGGATGATGGCGCGATATCTGTCTGCTTCTATAATCCAGCGAGTTTTGATTATCGCAATCTCATCATGGGGAATTTTAACTTACTCGATAGCTTACTTGGTAGTAACGATTACAAAGCGGACAATAAGAAAAGCCTGACGCCCAATCATCCAGTGGCCAAAGAAGAGGTCGAGTCTTGGCTCAAAGCGCATGACTATCAGACGGTACGTAGCAGTGGTCTACGAGTATTTCATGATTATGCACCGCTCAAACGCGGCGGTCATAACGACCCAGAGGCAGTGATAAGAATGGAGTTACGCTACTCACAGTTAGAGCCGTACAAATGGCTTGGGCGCTACTTGCATATTTTGGCTAAACGGTAAATTTAGACGACAGCTCAGAAGTGATGAGGACGGCTAAATCTCTTCATCACTTCTTGATGATCTGTCATATTCTGACCAAGTAGTGGCATTGATTTCTTTTTCATCAAAAACCACCACATGCTCTAGCAAAGGCAAAATACCAATATGCGAGCCGATTTCATGATTATGATGGCTCGCAACCAAGGACAAGACGGTCTGTCCGTCATCTAACTGTAACCGATACAAGTAGTTGGCACCGCGAAAAACACGCCCAATGACCAATGCCGTCTGCGTACTGTCATCATCATGAATGATATCGTCAGGGCGTACGAGTACTTTGATTGGTGTGCCATTTGGATAATCATATTCACAGTATTGTGGTTGGCCAGATTCATCGTAGACCTCCATGCGGCGATAGATATCGCCCAGTGCCGTCTCAACATGACCTTCTTTGATGATACCGTCTATCATCGCACCTTCACCCACAAACTCTGCCACAAAAGGACTGACAGGCTCATGATACAGCTCGCTTGGTCGCGCCCACTGTACCAACCTTCCTTTATCCATCACCCCTACTTTATCCGCTAGCGCAAACGCTTCATTTTGATCATGAGTGACCAAAATCGCTGTGGTATTGGTACGTTTGAGAATATCGCGGACATTCATGGCCAATGACTCGCGCAACACCACGTCTAAATTAGAAAACGGCTCATCAAGTAGCAACAGTTTAGGCTTCGGCGCTAACGCACGGGCTAAGGCCACTCGCTGCTGCTGGCCACCAGAAAGCTCATTTGGGCGTTTGTCCGCATGCTCGGTCAATTCAACTAAGCTTAGCATTTCTTTGACACGGGCCTTTTTGTCGGCAGATGACCATTTATTGAGGCCAAAAGCGATGTTCTTTGCCACGCTTAAGTGACCAAAAAGGGCATAATCCTGAAACACCATCCCCATACCACGCTTGGCGGGCGCAACTGCAAATGATTGGCGGGCTGTTTTTTCAGTTAGGCGTTGATTGTTTAAGTGGATAGTACCGCCACGGCTTTGCTCCAAACCTGCGATTGCTCGTAGTGCGGTGGTTTTCCCGCAGCCGCTATAACCTAAGAAGCAACCAATCTCGCCTTGCTCCAACATCAACGATAGACCATTGACGACGATAGTATCGTCATAGCCTACGATTAAATTTTGTACACTAAAATAAGGATCCGTCGCGATACTTTTCTCAGAATCTCGTTGTGAGGCAGCACGCTGCTCTACAGTCTTATTAGGCTGAACTGGATTTATCTGCGCTTGTGATATTGGCGATTTTTTTACAGGCGTATGGTTGGCCTGAGTCTTTACTGACTTAGGGTCTGTTGAATCGTTCATTGAGTCAGTGTACATAGACGGTACCCGTTCGCTATTAGTAAGTAAAACCATAGTTAAAACACTGCAAATGATAATATCAATCGAGCCGAGAGCTATCAACTTTGCCAGATTTTCGCTAAAACATTGCGGTTAACTGTGTTTGTCGCTTTGACGCAATAGTATCCAAACAGGGAGCAATCCAACTAACACGATTAGCAAACTCGGTAACGCTGCTCGCCCCCACATGCCTTCGCTCGTCATCTCAAACACGCGCACCGCAAGCGTATCCCAGCCTTGTCGCCGTGTCATCAATGTAATCGGCATCTCTTTCATGACTTCGACAAAACCCATCAATAATGCGGTTAGCACACCAGGGCTAAGTACCGGTAGCATCACATGACGCCAGCGCTGATAAGGGCTGTCACTGAGTAACTTCGCAGCGGCTTCTTGATTGACTGTCAATCGTTGCAATTGCCTATCCACTGGCTGAAAACTCACCGTCATAAAACGTGTCGATAGCGCCAGTAGCATAACAATGACACTGCCAGAAAGCACTTGCTGTGACGTAATGCCAAACGCAATCATTTGATTGTCTAGCCACGCGATTGGAATAAATATCCCCACAGCCAACACCGTACCAGGGACAACATAGCCTAAATTGGCCAAAGTGGTCATCAACTTGGTTGATTTATCAGGATACTGCCGTTTGATCCACGCAATAATAATGGCCAAAAAAGCAATGAAAAGCGTGGTCATCCCAGCAATCATAATGCTGTTGGTGACAAAATCAATATAGCGCGCATCAAAATCTTGGCGGAAATTCAATGCCGTCCAATAGATTAACTGCAAAAAAGGGATGAGAAAGGCAATTAAAAAAACAACCGTACACAACAATGTCATGGCCAATTTAGCAGGTTTGCTAGCGTCAAAACGTTGGCTGCTGCCTTGGGTAATCGAGCTACCACGCTTTGCTTGCCAATACTGCTCAAACAATACCACGATAAAGATCACGCCAATTAACAATGCTGCCAGTTGCGCGGCTGTGGTCAAGCTAAAAAAGCCAAACCATGCTTTATAGATAGCCGTGGTAAACGTATCGACATTGAATACGGACACCGCACCAAAATCCGCCAAGGTTTCCATACTGGCCAGCAACAAGCCGCCAATGATCCACGGTAGTGCTTGCGGTAGTGCCAACCGAAAAAACACACGGCTACGACTCAAACCTAGCATCTGCCCTGCTTCTATCGCGCGCCGGCCTTGTGACAAAAACGCCTGACGGGCGAGCAAATAAACATAGGGATAAAATGCCAGCGACAATATCAATCCTGCGCCCCATACATTTCTTATCGACGGGATAGCCGTACTGATACCAAAATCACGCAAGGCCGTCTGTAATGGCCCACTAAAATCCACAATCCCAATGGTAACAAATGCCAATACATAAGCAGGTATCGCAAGTGGCAACATCAATGCCCACGAAAAGAACCGCTGACCAGGGAAACGATACATACTGGTCACCCAAGCAAGGGCGGTACCAATAGTACCTGAGATGATGGTCACCATCAGCAATAAAATCGCCGTGTTTTTGAGCACTTGCGGCAGTACATACTCGGCCATGTGTGTCCAAATCTCGGCCACTGGCTGAGTCCATGATAGCAGCACGATCAAAATTGGCACTAGCATAAACAACGAAATCAGCCCTAAGACTGATTTTGAGATAATACGTTTACGAAGGGCGTGGTCTTGGCTGACAGCCTGCTGGTCATTGACCCCATCATTGACAGTATCGTCATTGATAGTATCGTCTTGACTAACAGACGTATCTGGCGTTGTGATCATATTATCATTACCGTGTCATACATATAGAGACCTTACTAGAGCATACCAAACTCAACAATACTGCCAGCAGCACAGACAGTATTGAACATAATACACTATCATTTAGCATGGTACTCGTGCTTGCTAGCGATGATGATTGTTGAGATTGGTATGGCTGTCCGTACTCTATTTATAACCTGCTTTATCCATCATTTGGATAGCTTGAGTTTGTAGCTCACCGAATTTCTGTACATTGATATCGTCTTTTTTGAACTCACCCCATGATCTGAGCATTTCTGACTCATCAACACCGACTTTTACTGGAAACTCTTTATCTGAGCTGGCATAAATACCTTGAGCTTCATCAGAAGACAACCATTCCATTAGCTTAAGCGTACCTTCTGGGTTGTCTGAACCTGCTACCACACCAGCACCTGAAATGTTTACGTGCGTGCCAGTCGTGTCTTGGTTTGCCCAAAATATTTTCACAGGGAAATTTGGTTTTTCATCCAACATACGGCCGTAGTAGTAACTATTGGCAATACCCACTTCACACTGACCAGCGGCGATGGCTTCTAGCATACTAGTGTCATCACTGAATACATCAGTGGCTAAGTTATCAACCCAACCACGGATAACGGCTTCTGTTTTTTCTTCGCCCAAGTGCTCCATCATGCTAGCAACCAATGACTGGTTATATACCTTTTTAGAGGTGCGTAGGCATAGCTTGCCTTTCCATTTTGGATCTGCCAAGTCTGCATAAGTAGATAGCTGGTCGGCATTGACTTTGCTTGGGTCATAAAAGATAGTACGAGCGCGCAATGACAAACCCGTCCACTGACCTTTTGGATCACGATATTTTGCAGGAACGTTGGCTTCTAATACAGTAGAGGATACTGGCTGTAACAAGCCTTGTTGCGCCGCTTGCCATAAGTTACCCGCATCCACGGTCAATAGCATATCGGCTGGTGTGTTTTTGCCTTCAGCTTGTAAACGCGCCATGAGCGGGCCTGTTTTGTCAGTGACCAGCTCGATTTTGACACCTGTCTCTTCAGTATAACGATCTAACAATGGCTTGATAAGCTGTTCGTTGCGTGATGAGTAGATAGTAATCGTTTCACCATCAGTCGGCGCCGCACCGTCATTTGCGGCTGGCTGTTCAGTACCAGCTGCTGGCTCGGCTTCCACGCTCTCTTCTGTGGTCGAGGAGTTGCTACAGCCCGCCAATCCTAACATCATACCAAATACGGCAGCAGGTAGGATAAGCTTTGTGGCAGTTAGGTTAGCGCTGATGGTGTTCAATGACATGGTTTTCCCCATAATAGTGCTATAAAAAAAGGTACGACAAATGATGTGATAAAACGACCGCAAAATCCCTAGTTATCAGGACTAATAAGGCCATAATATGTAAAAGCAACATACTAATAGAAATGATATTAATTATCAATACATTTATTGAACTAAGAAACATGCCAGCGATAGCTTTCGAGCATTACTTTTCAACATTGGGTTTTCTGCTAGGTTTTTCATCACCTTAAAACCAAAATTTAGCCATTTTAAGGCCACTAAATTTATTAATGCGCTAATTGATGACACGCCCTAGATCAGCCATCGCCCTATAATAACATTGACTGCCGCTTCCGTACGCAAGATACGTGGGCCTATATTTACTGCGGTGCAGCCTTGTGCCGATAGCAGTTCTATCTCGTAATCGATCCAGCCGCCTTCAGCGCCAATACATACCAAACTGGGCAGCGATAATGGTGTCTGTTGTAAGCATTCAGAAAAAGACTGCTCACTATACGGATGCGCGACGATGGCTCGATTGGTGATTAAGCGTGCCAGCTCATCTTCAATAAATGGCTTAAAACGTTTTTGTAACCTAATAGAGGGCTTGATGGTATCGACGCTTTGTTGTAGTCCTTCTAACACAAACTCATCAAGGCGCTCAAGCATCGGACTTTGCCAGTAGCTTTTTTGCGTTCGATAGCTATTTATAAGGACAATATCGCGTACGCCAAGCGCCGTCATATCCATTATCAAGCGCCGCAATACCTTAGGACGCGGCAATGCCAATACTACGGTCAAATCAAGTTTGGGTGGCGGCGCAGTTGTGAGCTGCACCTCACGTAATTGAATGATATCAGAGTCGATGCTTTCTATCATGGCCATACCCAAATCACCGCCCAGCTGGCCGATTTTTAGCGTATCACCCACTTTTGCGCCCAGCACGTTGGTCACATGGCTGACTTGAGATAGGCAGTCAATTTTTGCGGTGGCGAATGAAAAGTTGTCAGCGGGCAATAATATACAGTTCATAGCAGCTCTTGGCTTGAGTGTTGAATAATTGGCTGTTCAATGACATCTTCAATCATCATAAATTGACGAGTCAATACCGCTTGCTGCTGTACCGTCATTTGCGCGCCTGCTTGCCCTGCCTGTGCCGCTAATGGCAAATCACTTAACCAAATCTCAAGCTGCTGACAAATATGTGCGGCATCGTCCGTGTTATAGGCTGTTTTTTTGCGCGAGGATTTTTTATGTGTCGCTACCTTATGCAGATTGGCGGTTTGGGTATCTGCCCTACTAGAACCCGCTATCGTTATGGGACGATAAAAAGCATTGTTTGGCTGATATAACGCACCAACCTCAGACAATTTATCCACCACATTTTGACAGGACTGGGTATATCGCCCCATGAGCACAGGTGTGGCCACACTCGCGGGCTCAACGGGATTATGTCCACCAACCTCCACTAACGAGCCGCCGACTAGTGCGACATCTGCCAACTGATACCACGTCATCATTTCACCCATACTATCTGCCAGATAGACCTGTGTGTCTGCACCAATCATTTCCCCGTCACTACGTCTTGCCATTTTTAGCCCAGTTTTTTGAATCAACGCGGCGACTGTATCAAAACGCTCAGGGTGCCTAGGGATGATAATAAGTAACGTCGCTGCCAACGCCGATTGGGACAAAATTTGTTGCTGTAATAATAGTGCAGCATCCTCTTCGCCATCGTGAGTGCTGGCTGCGACCCAAACCGATCGCTCTGCGATACCAAAGGCTTTTTTTAACTCGATTTTTTTATGATAGATAGCGGTATTTTCGGCTGCTATGTCTGTCGATTTATCATCAAGTTTGGATGTATTGATGACCCATTTTAGTGACCCTGCCACACGAATGTTTGCGCTACTGGCGCCTAGCTGCCGAAAGCGTTTAGCAGAGTCACTGTTTTGTGCAATTATCAAAGTAAGGTTTTTCATCATACTGGCGCTCACCGCACCAATCTTTTGATAACTTTTAAAAGAAGAAGCGGACAGCCGCCCATTGACCAAAATACTGGGGATATGCTGCTGGGATAATTTGGTCAAGATATTCGCCCACAGTTCTGTTTCTACAAACAGCGCCGCGATAGGCTGCACATGCGTCAAGAAAGTTTCAATCACGGCAGGGGTATCAACGGGCACATAACTGTGGCTCATTTGACCGTCGGCTATCTCTTTTGCAAAACGGCTGGCACCACGGGCAAAACCTGTCTGGGTGGTGTTGGTCAGCCATATCTGATAGCCACTCGCCAATAATACATCCAACAAAGGCGCGACCGTATTGGTCTCTCCTAATGAGACTGCATGGCACCAAACAACACCTTTATCACTCATCGCATTAACCACAGGGCGCGGCGGGTATTGCTTGCCAAAACGCTGATCAACCTCTTGCTGATAATTGTCGTTTTTATGAGATCGACGCCACACGTGCAAACGATATAGCGGTTTTAGTAATCCGATAAGAGACTGATAATAGAGAGGGGTCTCATATACCGCTCGACCCCCTGATGAGATAAGGGCAGTCGAATGTGAATCAGTGTCAGACGTGGTATTAGATGATGGCATGGAACAGCCCAAATTAGTGATGAATCAAACAATAAAAGGGTAAATGTAAAAGCGCGCCAATTTTACCTGAATTTAACGTGTAACAATAGGCCGTGTTTGATATTCACAAATAGGCACTGCTGATGACTAAAACGGTTCCAGACAAGGCGTAAAACGACGGTAATGCTCGTACCTTAACGAGATTTACAACGCACTATAACTAAACTTACTCTTTTTAACATCGAGCTGTCTAAAAAACAGTCTCTATCAGTGCCATGGTCGAATATCAAACACGCCCTAAGTAAAAACGATGACGACACGCCTTATATAATAATTAGTATCAATAAGGCGACTACAGTGACTACACCGAATAATAGCTGATAGCGCTTGGTGCTGTGCTGCTCTTGCTTTTGTGTTGTCATCAATACTTCCGCTTTCTGCCACTGTTGGACGAGACTGGTGGCTTCTGCATGACCATTTTCAGCGGCTTGCTCTAGCCAGTATTTACCAGTGGTTATCTCTTGCGCCACGCCAACCCCTTGGTAATACATTTTACTTAATAGACGCTGAGCACGGCAGTCATTTTTACTAGCGGCCTGTTTGACCCATTCCGTGCCCGACTCGGCATCAGCACGTTCATCCACTGTGAATCCTTCACCAAGTAACTCATACATCGCTAATCGTAACATTGCCGCGGTGTTGCCAGTCTGGGCGGCGGCTTGTAACGTCAACAAGGCCTGTTTTTTTGTCGCCAAATGATGCGCGGCAAAGTTTATTTGTGCGCGTGGTTTATCTTGTTTGGCGATGTGGCGTTCAAACTGCGCCAACACTTTGTGAGCTTGCTGATATTCAGTCTGACCAGATGTCTGAGCCACCTCGATTTCATCTAACTCTACCAGCAGCTGCGTAAACATCTCTGGCGTTGGCACGTCTTTTGAGAAAGACGCAAGCGATTCTGGAGATATCAGTGGCTGTTTTGATAGTTTTTTTGGTAGGTTTTTTGATAATTGGCTCGGGATAGCCTGTTCTGAAGCGGTATCTTTTACTGGTTCATCATTTTCTGTTCGCGGGGTTTCTTTAGATAGCACCTGCTGATTTTGACTGTCTGGCTGAGAGAAAGTTTTAAGTGCTGGCGTGGCAGTTGATGCCTCGTTCAACCATTCTTGTTTCACTGGCTGGTGACTATCAATCGTTTTAACGTTATCTATATGCGTAATTATGTCTGAATTTTTTGCCGCGCTCTGAGCAACGGCCATGGCTGGCTTATCGTTCGAGTTTGGCAGTCTTGTGCTCACTGCTTGATATAAACCACTGGCTACTTGAGCACCTTGTACTGCTTCAAACGGCCTGTCGATATGACCAAAGAGACGTAATCCAATCGGCTCTAATGCAAAAAATAATGATGCCTCGCTATCACTTCCATTCTCAACCCCAGCATCATCACGATAGATGACTGCCATATTTTGATAAAAATCATCAGTGGTGAGTGCCAATTCAGAATAGCGCTTACGTAGCTCAAACTGACCATACCAATGCGGGGTGTTTTGCCATTGCTGCGCCAATACGCGACCTGCATAAAATGCCAAAAACACCATGAAATTTCGATAGCGTTCATCAAGCAACGTTGCTTCTTCATCCCATCGACCGACTTTGATCATATCACGGCGTATTTGCGACAATAGCGTATCTAGACGCTGTAGACTCGCCAACGACTCATCCAATAGGCAATCACGGAGTTCCATCTCGTAAGCAATGCCACCAGCGATAGGACGATCAGCTAGAAAGTCTTGCCAATAGCCTGCTGCAGTATAATCAAGAGGCGTTAAGGGTGATGCAGACGATGCATACATAGACAAGCGCGTCCTTTATGTGGATAAATGAATACTAAAAATAATGACTTTATCACGCCACCAAAACGAGATAAGTCGTTTACCTTACCCTAAAATTTGAAGGGCTACAATAAAGGACTGAACAAGCGCACGACATTATCAAACAAGCGCTTTGAGCCTTGACGCTGCTGCCATTCTTCCAAATTCAAAAATCGGCAGCTTTGTAAGTAGATTTCCTGACAGTCGGCCACTTGAGCGACCATCTCTGGCGTATAAATGGCCAAACTGACTTCCATATTTAAATAAAAACTGCGCATATCGATATTCACCGTACCAAATAGACAATAATCATCATCGACCACCACCGTTTTGGTGTGCAACAGTCCTCCCTTAAACAAAGCAATGGTCACACCCGCATCTAGCAACTCTTGATAATAAGCTTGTGAGGCATGTTGCACAAGAAACGAATCGACTTTTTCGGGCACAATCAACGTGACCTCAACGCCACGCTTAGCCGCTATTGTTAATGCGCTCGATAGCGCCTCATCAGGTACAAAATAGGGGGTAGTAATACAAATGCGTTTATTGGCGCGATGAATCACCGTCACCAACGTATTATAAATCACATGGGCCGTCACTTGCGGTGCTGAAGGTATCAGCTGAACCAGTACATTTTTTACAATAGGCATCTTCGGAATCACAATCGATGTCGAACCAATATCTGGCTGTTCATGATAATCCACACCTTTCCCTAATACTTTTACCCGACTGTTGAGATCGTTGATGGTTGGATTCATCACATACAGCTTACGTGTGTAGCCATTTACTCGTTGGTTGAGCGCATATAGATTGTCATTGTTTTCGGCCCCGATATCGGTAGCCACCACGATTGCCATTGCGGTTGTGATGCTAATAGAGTGTTGACTGGTCGTTCGTATCGCCACATCAATCCACTGTCCGACATTTTTATTTTGTTTAAAAAACCTTGGATCAACGAGATTAAAGCTACCGATATAACCAATGTATTCATCAATAACCACAAGCTTTCGATGATTGCGCAAATCAGAACGTTTAAACAATGTCTTAAACAGCCCCACTGGCAACGACTGGTGGACAAAAACACCTGCTTTCTCTAATGTCTGGTGCGCACTACTATTAAAGAAGCTGAAACTGCCCACACTATCCGCTAATATATGACACTCGACACCACGTTGCGCCGCCGCCGACAATGCGTCTATCACCTCTAATACCTGTCCTTTAGGATAAACAATATAAAACTCCATCAGGATAATATTCTGTGCAGCATTGATGTCTTCGATCAGACTTTGAAAAATAGTATTGGGATCAGTCAACAACTGCATTTCATGATTAGCGAATACCCCAAGCCCTGTCCAACGCGTGCCTATCTGACTGACACCGCGATAGTTGGCTGGCAGCAGCTCTTGCCCTTGATCAAAAACCAAATGCTCACGCTCTGCCATATCAGTCATCAATACGCCTGCTTGGTCTACCCGCTCACGATAGCGCCGCCCTATCATCGGCTCACCCAGCAATGTATAAGCAATAAGTCCAAAAACAGGCAAGGTATAGAGCACAGCGACCCAAGCAATCGACACACCTATATTTCGCTGTACCGATACCACTCGTAGCGTCATGACTATCATAAGAATAATATGCAATACCAAACCTAACCCTGCAAAATCACCCCAAGACCAAGTCGTCGCAGTTTGTTCAACAATGGAATTATCTATGCCAGCCTCCAACGATTAAATAAATAAAGCATGAGTCGTAAAATCTCATCAATAGTATAGTCGTTTGTAGCCATCAAACAATAGCCAACCAAAACAGGTGTCTTATAGCCACCTCAATAAACACGTGGCTTGCGTGCTTATTTATGATGCCATACAGAAATTATTTTAAATTATTTACTAAAATTTTAAAAAACTGTTTGACAGCCAACTATAAATCTATATAATACACATCCACAGCAACGGAGCTTAGTGACAAACTTAAGAGCTCAGTTGATGTTGAATAAATTGCATAGCAATTGTTCGAAGGGTGATTAGCTCAGTTGGTAGAGCGTCTGCCTTACACGCAGAATGTCGGCGGTTCGAATCCGTCATCACCCACCACTACTTTAGCGAAGTGGACCTCTTCATAAAGGTAAGATGCTAAAGAGACCTAAGCAGCGGTAGTTCAGTTGGTTAGAATACCGGCCTGTCACGCCGGGGGTCGCGGGTTCGAGTCCCGTCCGCTGCGCCATATTTAAAACGAATTTAGACTCTCGAGTCTAAGCAAGTTTCGCCTCAAGTATTAGTTTACTTGAGGTTTTTTTGTGTCTGGATTTCCTCTTGAACCCTTTGTTTGTAAGGCTCGCTATTTCATATCTATTATCCCACTAGGAGTAACTGACGCTCTATTATCGCATTCAATATAAACTTATCAATAGATAAACTTGCTTGAGAAAATCGGTGATCTGCGGCTCGGTCAGCAAGCGGCTGATAATGGTGTTGTTGCCATTGCTAGTGAGACTGAGATGGGTGCAACGCTATTGGTTGGAGAT
>NZ_JASDDJ010000005.1 GCF_030407455.1 Psychrobacter sp. 5A.1 | reverse complement strand
TAAATACATTAAATTTATGCTATTTTAAAACTTCCAAAGTATAACTTTGGGAGTTTTTTTTTGGCATAAAATTTTCTATGTATACATATAAATGAATATTCTGTATTATAATGACGAAAGCAATAGGGAATATATGAGTAATAACGTTGATGGTAGCAAGCAGTTTTATATAGCAACGGCGAATTTGCTGAATTTTGCTAATCCTAATCGAACTTACTATGATAATGCCCCAGTTTATGACCATAAAGCCTACGAACATAAGTTACATGGTCTTACAGAGTTATTGGCTAAAGCACACGCTGATATTATTGCCGTACAAGAAGTTTGGGATAGTGATGCCCTAGAGGCATTGTCTGTTTCATTAGGCTTCCAACCTGGACATGCGGTTATTCCACTTGCAAGTAATAATAGTACAAGCACTTATACTAAAGGCATGGGGGCACAACATACGCCAGCCGTTGGGATTATTAGTCGATTTGAACAACTGGAAACCAGTTTATTAGAAGAGATTGCCCCAAAAGCTGTTATTGACGTTCCTGATATTGGTCTTTATCAGCGTTTCAATCGGCCACCCTTGGTATTACGTGTTGACGCATACGGGCAACCGATCACGATTATTACCGCGCATCTAAAAAGCAAACGTGCTTTTTTCTTGCGTGATGAGAACGGTGATTTGTTAGAAGACATGGACGATCCAAATATTCGAGTTCGTGCCAAGCTTCGCAGTCTCTGTATGCGTGCTGCAGAAGCAGCTTCTATTCGTATGTCTATCATAGAGCGATTACAGCACACTCGTGAGCCATTGATATTACTGGGTGACATGAATGACGTCACTGGCAGTGTCACCACTCAGTTGATGACTGAAACGGGTGAGGTCAATTATGATAAAAGTATGCGTGATGTCGCACTTTTTGATGCGGCTCGTATTCAGGCTCGCTATGGTTGGATGAAAGACGTTGCCTATACTCATATATACCAAGGTATGCCAGAAGTTATAGATCAGTTGTTTGTCTCAGAAGAATTTTTACCTGATAGCAAATTTTCGCTCGGTCATGTCGAACGGGTTGATTATTTTAATGATCATTTAAAGTGGGACTATGCAGATAGAGTGACTGATCATGGTATTATAAGAGCGAAAATAAAACTCAATGATTAACTTTATAAAATTAAGCGGTTAGCTCTATTAAGTTGCTGATCGTTGTATTGTTTTTTAACCTATTCATGTCCCTTGCTTGATAGTATGTCAGCATTTATGATGCCTCTTCATTGGATATAGTAGTGACACTATTGGCTTTATATTCTAGCCAATAGTGAGTCATCCTTTATTTGAGGATAAATATTATTCGATGAAGATTATACTTATAAAATAGGGCGCAACATTAAGAGATTCATAATGAGTGATAACAAAGACGAAAAGATTGAAGATGTGCTGGTAGACTCGGAATTGGCAAAAAAACTTGTCCCTAATAAGTTTAAATTCACTAGTCAGCAAGGCCGTGCACGTCGACAAAAACTGTTGGCTGGTGCCAAAAAGTTGAGCAAAACACAGGCGATTAACGACATCACGTTAGCTGCTGTGTGTGAGGAAGCGGGTATACCGAGAGCTTCTGCTTACCATTTTTTCCCTAATATTGAAGCCATATTTTTAGCATTGCGCTTTTTGAATGCGATTGAAATATTAGAGATAGTAGAGACGGTTGATGTCGGAAACTATGATAGATGGCAAGGCTACCTAACGGCCCTTATCGATCAGTGCATTACGATATTTCATAATGATGCGACCAAAGCAAAACTCATCTATGATACCAATACGCCTGATTTTGAAGGGGATGGCTTCGGTGAAGATCTGAACCATCAAATCGTTGATTTGGTTTATAAGCGTTTATCAGAACGCTATGAAATGCCAGGATTTCACGATATTCAAGACACGCTGTTGATTGCCTATAGCATTATCAACTCTATATTTACATTGTCTTATCGCCGCCATCAAAGCATTACTGATGAGTATGTTCAAGAAGCGAATACAGCATTTATTGCCTATTTACGTTGCTATCTACCAGAGAAGCTACCACGTAAAAAAGTATCAGTGTAGAACAATCGCCTAAAGAATATATAGAAAAAGCCGACATCATATGTCGGCTTTTTTGTGTCTGTGGTTTTAACAATATCACTGCCCATGAATATGGCTATGATGGATTTATGAAACTGGGGTTAACACTTGCCCGCGGCAAACATCATGACCCGTGTCTAAAGGGGCATACTGCTTATAATAACGGACGATTAGCTGTTCTAAATTTACATTGGTCTGCGCATCGTGCGCATTCACATAAGCCTCACGTGCTTGTTCAAGCCAACGATCTGCCATACGAAAGTGCATACCTGACTCTCGCCAGCCTCGCGTGCATTGATTGGTTGCCGCCCAAATCAAAGCCACTTCACTAAATGCCATCTCACGTGGCGCTGACGCTATTCCATTACCGTCTTTAAGCGCACTCAAGGTTGCCCATAGATCAGGTCGCATGAGAGCAGAATTTGAAGGTATGTCTTGATGTAGTGCGATGTTTTGTGTCGTATCAGTCTCTAGCGCTTGCAATAAGGGTTCTGCCATTTCTATCGCAACGTCACCAGCCGCTGAGCGGCTATTCATACTGTCTTGATGAATGGCATAATTGAGCCACGCTTGTGCTTTATAAGCAAAATACCGTTGATAAGCGGTCTTATCTTTTTGTTGATAGGGCTGTAACTGCGCCACCATACAATTCAACATACGTTGTTGGTTGCTTTGATGCTGATAAGAAGGTGTTTGGGTCTGGATGTCATGGCGACAATAGTCAGCAATGCTAGTTGTAGTTACTGCTTGAACAGTCTCACTCTCAGCTAAAGCAGGCTGCATCAAGGTTAACGAAAAGATAGCTGACAGCATAATACATACTGGTGGCTTAGGTGACATTGCTTGAATGGCAGAATGAAACATGGTGTAAACCTTATGTTAGAGTGTGTCCTCGTTTGGCAAAAATGAGTCCATTTTTAGAATGAGAACACGCCCTAAAATGCAGAGTTGCTATTTAGGCGTTTATTTTTGCGAGGATCTTCGCGTTTGAATAAGTCTTCATCAAACTTAAAGCGTAGTCTAAAGTAAGCGCCTTCTTGAGTACTGTCGTCATAAGCAATATCTTCATCTTCAAAGCCCATGAAGTTATAACCAAGTGACAACCAAAGATTGGTCATTGGGCTATAGCCCACTTCTGCACCAAGCATATAGGCCAAATCATTCGCTTGCTCATTCCAGTAAGTACCCGCTTGCAAGCCAACATCCCATCGTTCACTGATGTCATAAAGGCCACGGCCGTAGACCGCATGAGCCGTGTTATCACTGGTCAATCCATCTGCTTGATACTCTGTATACTTACCTGCATAACGACCAGACAATGTCAGCGGACGTGTGGGATGGTAATTGCCATTCCATGACCAAACGGTCGTATTTTTTTGATAAGCATCGTCACCAGTGTTGTTGTCATCCAAACGATATTCGAGCTTTGCAAGCATATCCAGCTGATTGCTGTCGTAGTCACGATAAGCTGCCCCTAGTTGAAAACGATTGATCGTACGATCACCATCATCATAGTCAGTGCGTGAATAGATGTCTTTAGCCAACAAGGTAATTTCATCGGTATAGCGATAGGCAATACCTGCACTACCAAGCAACGTATCACTGGTTTCGCCCCAGCGTTTTTCAAAACGTCCTGACGCTTTGTAATTCTCTTTGGCAAGGTATTCAACGCCTATGCCTGCCGCCGTCGCGGTGTTGTTTTCTTCACCTTCGAGTGATTCAACACGCTCAAACAACGTGTTCAAGGTCAGCCCTTCTTGAACATACCACTTGTTTTTAAGACCGATAGCAGCTTCAGCTTCGCGAGCACTGATGGCGTCACGCATACGGTATTCACTATAAACTTTACCGTCTTTCATATAAGTTGCGTCAAAGCCAATGGTGGTACGCTGACGTTCGTTCGTATCATCAAGGCCATAAGTACCAGATAGGCTATTGATCAAATCATGACGCGCGTATAGTCGACCCAAGTTTCCGAGTGGCGTCTCGCCTCCGATAGAAGTGGCATTACGTGAGCTGTTTTCGATATCTTGCTCATACTCTGCAAATACCAAGCTATTATTTAACTTTGGTAGACGAGAGGTGATGCGAGCACGAACGGTCGTTCCTTCGATGTCTTTTTCAGCATTACTGACGCTACTTAACGCGGACTGGTTGATGATGTCATCATTGAACAGCGTATCGTCTGTGGTATCTAAAACGTCTGTCGCCGCTTGAGTATTACGTGAGGCAGCAGTGGCGTCCTGCTTATAATAACGAACCCCAATTTCACCAACGACGTTTTCACTTAGACGTTGCTCGATGCTTGCTTGTACGCCTTGGCGAGTGGCTTCGGTCGTATGCTCTTCTGTGCGTATGCCTTCTAATTTAAGAGCGGTTTGCTTGTTGTTTAGAGTATGAGTGATTTCTACACCAGACTCAGTACGTCCAGCGGTAAGTGGTGATGCGCCAGTGACAAAACCTTCGTCAGCATCATTATAATAAGCCTTGGCACGCGTGTTTTTCTTATTATCAAAGTCAAGCTCGATACGTAGCGCATTGCCTTCGACATCACTATCATCTAATTCTGTAGCGTTGATTTGATTACTTGGCTGAAAGTTTGGATTTTCAGCTTTATTCATGGCAAATTCAGCGACTAGCTTTAGCTTATCGTTGAATTTGATGACGCTATTAATACTAGCAAGCGCTTCTTTGTTGAGTGGATCATCGCTATTGACATAGCTACCACCGATAGCGACTTTGTCAGTCAGCTGTTGTTTGGCGGCGATACCACCAACCAAATAATCCTCACCGCCTTCATCCACTTCTACAGTGACACGAATATAGTTAGGGTTGCCTTCGATATCTTGACTGGCAATCGGTGAGGTAAGGAACAAGCTACGGCTGATAGGGTCGATTTCATAATCAGCAAAGCGAGTAAGGGTCTTACGGTTGATGATTAATCCAGGATTGTTGGCATCACGAGTAATGACTTCAACCGTTTCAGAGTTTTCTAATACCGCATCAAAGTTTTCAGCCAGTGGGTATGGGCCTGATATGCCCAAACCGCGAGTTTCATTAACACGCTGGCTGGTACTGGTCTCTGCTATAAATGCAGTAACGCGAGTATTACTGTCTTCAAATTGAGCTTTTATACCAGTTAATGTACGGTTGTATTGACCAAGTTTGATGCCTTCATCGTTGGACACCTGCGTTTTCAGATCGCCATACATAGCGTATGAGCGACCTTTATCAAGGCGTACATAGAGTTTGCTCGTAGATTGCGCATCAAATCCTTTGGCGGATGAATCACCATAGACAGGATAGTATTCGCCAGGGTCGATATCACGGAACAAACGCTCGCCTTTTTTGTCACTGTCATAAGCAAGCGTTAGCAGATAGTCGCCGCGCACTTTTCCTTTGAGGAACATCGCAGCACGACCAGAGGCGGTGTAATCATCATTACCAGAAAAATCATTCAGCTCTTGTTCAAATGCACCTTGGGCATCTGTAATACTACCACCATCAAAATCTTTGAGAGAAATAGCGCCTTCTACAATACCGACGGCAATGAGAGGACGTAATTGCGCGGTAAACTGTAGCGGAATCACTTGCTTGCTACTGCCCGTGTCGATAACCAGCTCGCCTTTACCTGGTGCGCTTGGTGCAACTACTGGTATTAGTAGCTCACCACCAGTGACGATCACTTGCGTGCCCGCTTGATCCTGACTGCCGTCTTTGAGATTGATACGTCCGATATTGGTATCAATCGTCATTGGCGTTGAAGCGATATATGGACGACCATCACGGTCTTTTAGACTAATAACCACTTGATATTCGCTAACGCCATCTGCTGGCACTAGCTGTGTTTGAGTACGATAGTCAATGGCTTGCAGGCTATCTGGCGTCAATATATTTATCGTGCGCTCAGAGATTGTTTGACCATTTACGTCAGTGGCGACACCACGTAAGGTGTTTTTGCCACGCTGTAAATCTACGGCATAATAGTCGAAAGCAGTTACGTTTTGTTTTTCTTGCTCAGCGGTTTTACCGATTTTTTGTTCTGAGACGGCTTTGCCATTGGCATATAGTGTGAACAAAGACCCGAGTGGAGCCTGCACCTGTACCATTTGTTTATAAGTACTGAGCTGCTGACCTTCATTTAGGTTAATAAAGGTGACATCATTATTGGCGACTTCTTTTAAGTACTCTTCGAGCTCTTTTTCTACAGGCGGTGCGACAGTGGTTACTGCCATATCAACACGGCTGTCTACTGGATTGACCATCTCATTGACGATCGCAGAGTCACAGTTATTACCAAGATCTAGGTCGCGATTGAGGGTACAGCCACTAGCATTTACATTGTCGGTCGTGTCGGTATCATAATCAGGCTCTAATGTCAGCTCAGACTTCACCGCTTGCTCAAGCGTGTCGTTTTTTGCACTGATCCGCTTGCTACGAGCGACCAGTTCGGTGTTCAAGCGCTCAGTACTATCTGCCATACCGCCAACTATCGCAAAGTCTGCACGATGCAGTTCACCGTATTTCAAATCAACAAAACGGCTGCCCGCGTCACCCGCATTGCGATTACTTTGGGTAACCATCTCAGTGGCATGAGGGATGGTAGTACGGTCAACTTTGAGTACGTGTGTTTTGGCGCTGACACCATAAAAGTTGTACTTGCCTTCAGGGTCGGTTACGATGAAGTTACCGTTCTCCATGTAGATACGTACACCAGCGACACCCAGCTCGCCATCTTCTTTTTGTTGAATGCCGTCACGGTTGATATCGTGATAGACCTTACCGATGATAATACCATCAGTATTCATGACGCCGCGGCTTACTTCGACAGGCCACTGCGCCTCTCTTGATGTCAATGTATTGTTGCTGTCATCACGACCGTGTGCAGTCGCGCGGTTGATACCATCGCCACCTAATGCTGTTGATCCAATAAGGACACGGTAAGTAATGTTTTTGGTTTCGCCTGCAGTGAGCGTGCCCAAGTTGAGTACTTGATATTTACCGTCCGCTTTGAACTCAGTCGTTTGCGTTTGGTTGATAGTGATATCAGAAGTTGGGCTAACACGTACACTATTCTCAACGTAATCAAAGCCACGTGGCAGCGCATCTTTCAACTCAACATTGTAGGCGGGGAATTTACCATCATTGGTGACTTTGATAGTGTAATTGACATAATCGCCAAACTCTGCGGTCTTTACATCGCCTTCCTTTTCTACTTTTAAAGCAGATGAATTGTCTATGATGGCAATATTACTGCTGAGGTTGCTGCTAATACTATCAGCTGTCGGATCAACGCAAGCATCTAATGTGGCGATTAAAGCATCGCCTTTTAAGGTTTGAATAATATCATCATTGATGGCGTTGGCATTGTTTTGTGTCGGAGCAGACAGGCGGTATTTACCAGTATTGTTACCAGTCTCTATCGCTTTTAGGGTGTAACTATCACCACTACCAGTAGGTCGATTAGAGGATTTAATGGTAATCCAAACTTCATCAGGCTCATTGGGATTGACGTTACATTGTGCGTAGCTTGCATCAACATAGACGTTTTCATCAACTTGTGAGGTACTTCTAGTGCCATCAAATTGCGAAGTAGTAAATTTGATTTCAGGTTCGACGATAATCAGCCTGTCGATTGCTTCAACCGCCGCGATAGATGGATCTTCTAGTATGATAGCGCCGATCTTCACATCGGCAGTATCGCCATCTTTGCCATTGGTGTCTGATAGAGCCTGTACGATAAGTTGAATGCTTTCGCTCTGACCAAGCTTGATCTGAGCGCTCAAGTTATCGAGCATGATTTGTCTGTCTTCTGAATCAACCTTTCCATTATTATTAAGGTCTTGATAGACTTTTAAATTAGAAACGGTTGGCGATATATCAAATGTTAGCTCAACCGTTTGATCGCTATAGCTTGTGTTGCTCAATACGTTGACCCAACTTACTTCTGTATTAGGCATGGCCGTGCGTAACGATTGCTGCGTTAAGCTAATACCGTATTCAGGTAGGGCAGAGGTTTTGACTTGTACTTGGTTTGAGCGGGTGCTAATCAGCACCTCAGTTTGATTATTGATATTGTAGCTGGCTTGAGCCGTATTGTTGATTAGCTGTACCAGTGAGTCAGGTGCCGCGAATGCTATGTTTGATTGCATAAACAACATTGCCAATGACAGCGCAGAAACCTTCGCTGTACACAATGTATTACGATTAGACGGTGTCATTACAGAGTTAGTCATAAGTCGCTTATCCAATAAAACCTATAAAATGTATGAATTGCTTTTATGTTCTTATTAAAGGGGCGTAAAGACAGCAATCATGTTATCTGTCATTGAATGACAGATAACACGGTACAAAAAGTCAACTATTAAGGAGTTGTAGAGCCCGCAGGATTGAGCTTCACAGCAAATACCATGGCTGCATATTTTTGCGGAGCCAAGCTAGTCACAGTGCCACTAATAGCTGAGGTGCTGGCAGATGCGTTGTAGCTGTTGGTTGCTGGTATTTCGCTATTACTAGTAACATCATCCAATTTGACTGGGAACACATAAGTGGTACTAGCACTTTGTATAATGGCTTTGTCGTTAAAACGTGCTGTCGTATCTGTTATCACCACGTTGTCAAAAGTAAAACGTGGGTCTGCCGCAGAGAAGTCATTGAAAGCGGTGATTTTGTACACGATGCAGTTGCCAGGCTTGGCAGCAACGGCCCCTTGAGTGAAGGTAAGCGTACTACTGGCCGCACAAGTCTCATTAAGTGCTTGCTCCTTCAGAAGCTTCAATCCTTTCACAGTGGTTTCATTTCTAACAAGACGATCACCTGTTGTTGGTGCATCTTGACCACCAACGACTAATGTCACGGTCGTATTTTCTGTCGTACCAACCACTGCTTCGTTAGATTCGACTTGGTAATTGATGGTCACGGTTGAGTTTGGAACCATACCTGTCCAAGCTGGCGCACCATTTTTAGGTATGGCGGTACTTAAGTCGTAATCACCGTTGCCATCTCTAGTAATGGTGTAAGTCGTATTGGGTGTGGCTGGATTGTTATCAGCGTCGTATACCAGCTCAACTGATCCAGCAACCACGGTCACTTTGTTGCCAGAGCCAGAGGTAATGGTCAGCTTGATTTCGCCAACGGCATCACCTTCCGTTTCTTTACCCGTGTTGCTGATGACGGCAGAGTGGGTTACTAGTGTGTTAGCAGTAGTCGTGGTAGGAATTTCTTTTTTGGTAGGGGAGACAATGCTAACGGCACGTTGATTGGATACCAGTGGTGCTGTTGAGTCACTACCGATGACTGTGTTTACGGTGCCGTCTGTGATTTCACTGTCATCAGTTGAAGGGTAGAAGTTAGCAGTATTTTGCTGGGTATCATTGGCATCAGTCGTATCATAGATGATTTGATTTTCGCCAAGATCCAGCGTAACGGCTGCATGATTGAGTGTGGTTTTGAGATCAGCCAGTGTTTCCGCTTGATCTTTTTGCACATCAAACTTGATAGTAGCTTCTTGACCTGGTGCAAGATTCAGTAAAGTGACCCTAATGCTATCACTTGCACTACTCGTACCTTTACCTTCGTTTCCTGATGTGATGGTCGCGTTGTTACTGACGCTGATATTTGGCTGGTCTGCTAAACGTAAGCCTGCTGGCAAGCCATCAAAAACCATAATGTTATTAGCATTAGCAGCGTATGGAGCATTTTCATCATTACGCACAGTCACGGTATAAGTAACTTTTGAGGTAGGGTCATTCAAGTTCAGAGTGCTACTGACTTTACTGGTAATTTTGAAAACAGGTACTTTCGTCACACTGTTGTCAATATTGGTTAGCGTCGCTTTGGTCACATCAGACGCTGTAAAGAACGCACTAGTAGCAGATAATGTTAGGTTCTGCGAGTCACCACCGATGTTGCCAGAGGTTTTAGCAGAAACCAAAATATCAGCACGTTCATTGGGTTTAAGCACTATATTAGTGTTTTGGAATACCGTGCCTGTAACGGTTTGGGTGCTTTTTTCAGTCCCGTCTGCATTGTAAATAGTGTAAGTCACGTTGGTAGTGGCAAAATCATAAGATCCTGCACCTTGCGGGTTATTCGGAATATCACCGCCCTGCGCCAAGTTTAGCGTATAGGTATCTTCTACGTTACCTGAGTTGGTCAATGTATGGTTAAACGCGACTCTACCTTTAGGGGTCACAACCGCCAGCTTGTTGTAATCATCCGTGAGATCACCATCCACATTCTTAGCTGTTAAGCTAAAGGCGGCGCTCTGTGTAATATTAACCGTAACTTTGTTGGATTCTACAGGTGTTTGTGCGATACCTGCGATGCTATAAGTTGCTGTCGCGATGTTATCAATAGTCGGCGTCGAGTCGCCCACTGATTTAGCAGCATTGGCAGTGCTAGCAACACCCAAAGATGTTGTGATAGCAACAGCGAGTACTGAGTATTTAAAAGCGTTGGAAGTCATCCCGTTATTCTCCTGAGCAAAAATGTAAGGTAAAAGTAATAAAAATTAATTAACCGTTGTTTAATTAACTGTTGTATTAAGAGATACGTCAGCGGATTTGCTTGCTGGAAGCCATTTGATGTTCCAACGCAGTGCTTTATATTCAGACAATGGAATTTTGACCAATTTGCCATCTACTTTACGCATGAGAGGCATATCGGCATAGTTTTTACCATCGATAGTTGCTTGTGCACTATTAGGTTTGGCCTCCCCTGTAAACACCATATTGGCAGGGATAGGCAGCGTTACGGAAACATCGCTAATAGGCGTATCAATGGTATTGGTATAAGTCGCGCGATATTGTACGGTTTCACCTTTTTGAGCGTTGGAGGCTGCGATATAACTCACCTTGCCATCTGCTGTTTTGGTGATTTTGTTGGCTTGCAGTTCCATTTTTAACGCTTCAGCTGCTTGCGCGTTGCTGAGCATTGCCAAGGCCACAATGGCAGGTAATATGATCCGTTTTAGAGAATATTTAATAGTCATTACAGATTCCTAAGGAGTTGTTAATATCATGTTTACAACCAAGTAGCGCACAATACGGTTATCTGGCTCGTCAAAATCAAGAAATCAGGATTAAAAAAACATAAATTCAAACCGACCATGTGTTTCGCGTTTTTTAATTGTGTTAATAATGTAACTTGATTTTATTATATCGTTATATCATCGAAGGTGCTAATAAATCCTTGATTTAAGACCATTAAATCTGATAGGCGGAATCAAAAATGACTTTAACGGTAATGAGTTTTATAGGGCGTTGGTATTTACTTGACGCTCGTTTATCTCTTGTGGCGAGACAATGAGTAATGATAGAAATGAGGGTTTAACAGTAAAGGCGAGGGGTAGCGCTGATAAAAATGACGGATGCTTGTCTATCAGCGCTACCTCAATGAGGAAGGTATTAAAGTTAGTTAGATTGTGTTGATCCATATTGGGTGTTGAAGTAAAACGATCGTTTCGCTCTTTTAATCAATGTAAATGGTTTTGTAATCACCGTGCCGTTCTGACCTGCCGTAAGGTTGTCAGAAAATTCATTTGCAGCTCTTGCAGGCAGCGCCAGTACGGACGTAATAGTGGCGCCATTCGGCGATTTTTTCTGCAAAACATCTTTCATGACAAAGTCGTTAATATCAATATTGGCGCGATTGGTGACGGTAATCTTATAAGCAATACATAATCCTGGGCGTATGTCAGTCCCTATTCCCGTATCAGAGCTGGTCAGCGCATTCTTACTATAAGTTAAGCCACTGAAATTAGTAAATTTACAGTTGTTAGGCGCTTGTTCTTTTTCGAGTACCAATCCTGCGTTTTTAGCGATGACTCTACCGAAGTTGTTATTTGGATAACTATACGTACTGGTTGCAAATGAGAGGGCTTTACTATCGCCCGTAGTGCGTAGAGGGTATGTATTGCCAGTACGCTCCTCTACCAAACAAAGATTACTGGTATTACCATTTAGAGTACTAATCGGTACACTGATTTGATATTGACCGATTGTCGTACCACTGGCTGTCACTGGCTGCATGGCATATACCGTTGAAGTATTGGTACAACTTGCGAGTTTGACCGTGCTACCACTAATACCTGTTTCAGGGGCAGAAGGGTTAAAAACCCCATTAAAATAGTTTGAATTGTTTGCATAAACGCCAGCGGTAATATCCGCATTGGTTGCACTTGATTGAGCTGCTGTAATACCACCATTGTCATCAAAAACAATACCAGAGAAAACATACTGTGGAACATAGCAGTAATTGTCTACTCGAAAGTCGACTTCTTGGTTGGAGGTGGTTGCAAGGTAACCGGTGTTTGCATAGCGAATTTTCACCGATGATACTGGTTGAGAAAACTGTACAGATCCTTGGCATTGCGTGCCCAAACCTTTGGCAGGACAGTTAGGATCAGTCACCGTTCTAGTAAACAACCCTTGCCCTTGTGGACTTTGATTGAACCCGATATTTGAGCCAGTTATTGACTGAAAAGTACCAGCGATGGTGTTACCTGATTCATTCACACCAGTAATTTGTATAAAGTCATCAAAAGTGTTGCCATTGCTATTCGCGTAGTCAATGTCGAAAGCACTAAGTGCGACATTGGTCAAGTATAGAGGCTGCGCCGTTATGCTATTACGAAATTCAAGCGTGATGTCAGTAAAATCTGCGGTGGTAGGAAAGGTTCTTCTGATATTAATGGCACTAGTGTTGGATGCGGTAATGACACCGAAGTTCGACTTTAATGTGGCCGTGCTAGATTCTATCGTACTTATTTTGATCTGTAATGGAATGCTACCTGAAGCATTTCCCGCGATGCTAACGTAGTTATTAGTATTGACGGCCGATACCAGATTGGTGTAATCACTATTCGTGAGGCTACCTTGTGAGAAGTTATTAGCACAAATCGCGCCAGGGTTTGGGGCGATCGCATAGGATGAATGACTATTGAAAACAATGAATAAAAAGGCAGTTAATATAATGAATTGATAGATAGGCACACTTTTTACATGTGAATATAAATTATTTCGAGATGTATAAAACATATTATCGCACCCTCTTATTTTTGCTTTTTCAAGTAACAAGCAAAACAAACATTACCGTTAGAATTCTTCAGTACACAATATTAAATACAATAGTAAGTAAATACTAACAATATGTTACGAAAGGTAGTTATAGTATGACGAAGTGTCCATATCGAATGATTGAAATCAAGCACAGACACTATGTAGCCTAAAACTGTTTGTCTAAAGATAACAACGATATAGATACTTGATAAAAGCAAAAGCGATGGGTTTTTCGCTTCAGATAAGTATGACAGGCAAAGTCTACGGTGTTGTGCCATATTTTGTATTGAAATACAAAACGGCTGAAATTGGTTGCGTGCTGCCTAAAGGGACAGCCGCCAAGTTAAATTGATTAGAACGTATTTCACCGTTACTACCATACGTAACGATAGGGCTACTCACTGATGTCGGCAAAAATAAAGGCGTAGGACGTCTAAATACTGAAGTAACAAGGTTGCTTTGTAGTTGGTCACGAATTTGTACTTGCTGGAGTCCTAGATGACCACGGTTGTAAGCGTGAATGGCATAGGCAATACAGTTTCTTGGAATAGCGCCACTGACTGAGTTCATACTAAAACCCACGGTTGGATCGCTGTTATTGGTACTAATGCTTTGGTAGTCTAAGCTGTCGTTGCACTTATGAAAGTATTGCGATTTTATCAATACCAGAGCAGCATTATTTGCTTTGACCTCACCAAAGTCCAAGTTATTGTAGTTATAAACGTTATCGGTGAGCGTCACTTCTCGGCTATCTGCGGTCGTGTCTACTGTGTAATCCCACGTATTTGGCTCAGTCTCTATGAGACAGACTTTTGTTTTGTTGACTAGTGCACTAGCGGGTACTATGAAGCTATATCGACCTCTGGTAGCAGAACTGTTTGAAACGGTTTGAGGATTGGGTGTAGGGCTAGTAATGTTGTTACCATTACAGTCAGTCAAACGTATACTCAAATTACTGTCGTATATTCCCAGCTCATTTGCACTATCGTAAGTGCCATTAAAATAGTTACTATTACCAGTAAAAGTACTAGAAATGTCTGATTTTTTGCCGTCACTAGCGACGATACCGCCATTATCATTAAAGACAATGCCTGAAAATATATAGTTTGACTCATTAGTAATCGTACACGTGATGTCATCACCATAAGCAGTATTGGCAAGCGTAAAGGAGCGAGTTTTGGCAGTGGCATCATAAGACATCGCCGCAGTTGGCATAATGGTGGTGCTACCTGTGGTGGTGTTGACGCAAGTATAAGTCGCATTGTAATTTGCGATATCACCTAAAGTACCATTTATCACTCGTTCAGTAATGGTATAGCTTGTGCTTTCTGCCAAACTAAGTGTCGCACTCGTACCATTGGTAATAGCTGATCCTGTGCCCGTAGTGGTGAAGCTGTTTGTCGCTATTGATCCCTCACTAACGACAATCTCAAACTGATCATTATTATTCACACGTGCACCGTTTAATACTTTTTTTACCACGAGCTTGGGCGGCGCCATACAAAAATAAAAGTCTGAATACCCTAAAACATGTCCTACGTCGTAATCACTGCGCTGGTTACTATGAGTCAGACTAAAAGGACTGTTAGCGGCTTTTGGGCCCCATGTTGCTTCAATGGGACAAGCATAGCTGGTCGAACCACCACTACAAGCGGATCGTAAAATAGAGGTGACTATATCAAATGAAAGATTGATCGTGTGAAAGTTGGGCTGGTAGGTCAACGTGCCAGCCGTTGAGGATACGTCAACCGCTTCTTGATAGGGAACACGACCATTACTATTGCCGTTTCTGCTAATCGAGTCCACATCTTGTGCGACATAACCAAGCCTTGTGACAGGTCTGTTGACGGTCACATCCATGATATGGTTTTCTTTAATGGCAGTAGAATTATGTATCATAGTAATGGCATTTAATGTAGCGCCATTGAGTGTGCCATAGTAAGGAGGCTGTGAAGTGTAGGTCGTATACTTATCTAAAAATAAAGGAAAGTTGATGGTTAGGGTTTTATTGCCAGTGCTCTCTAAAAAAGTATAAGTTCTGGTTAAGCTGCCTTCTACCCAGCCAGATAAAGGTAGTGATTTGTATGCTGTGCTTGGGGCTGCTGCACCTACATAGTACATCCGTTGATCGGTAGGGCATGTGGCTGCCGCAAATACTGAACGACTAAAACCTGACACTAAAATCATTGCCACCAGCATTTTTATGTAATACAAAGTATGGTTACATGAATGAGGAGGTAAGGATAGAGAGTCATGATTTTTTTTCATAATGCCAGTCCTAGTAGTCGGCAAACGCTAAGTTAGTTCATCACTCAAGCAAAAAAGGCCTTGGCAAGTGTAAGGTAACAAGCACGATGAAAAGTGTGCATTACTATTAATCATAAACACTATGTAACCAATTGTATATAAACAATTTAACTATATCTAAAAGCTGTATTTAATGAAAAATGAGGGTGCTAAGACATGTTCTCAATGCAAATGATAGTCCTCTAAATGGGCCAAAAATAGATAAATTTTGCCAAAAATGATCAAATATAGTCGGTTGGTTTTAAGAAGAGTAGAACGATGATGCTCGTATGAACCAGCTTTATTTTGAATCAACTATAGCTGGTTTATATCTCGATATCATTAGCGCTATTTTTCTTGTTTGACGGCAAAGCCTCTTATTTTTGAAATGAAGACACGCCCTGAAACGAGGATATGGCCTAGGGCGTGTCCTCAATTCAAACGAGTGTCCTTTAAATGGGCTAAAAATAGCTAAATTTTGCCAAACATCGTCAAATAGTTGGTCAATATCTCGATATTATCTGCACTATTTTCCTCGTTTGGCGTCAATTTATCTCATTTTTATCACCATTTTTAAAATGAGGACACGCCCTAGTAACGATGTATAGAGAATAATCGGTACATATGAGTAGTCATTTTTAAAAAAACTAATCATTATTTATTTAAAAAATACTTGTTACTTCATCATTTCTCTACAGCCATAAACAACTGGATAATAAACGCTTATAATAGAATGTCATAATCAATCAATGATTAGCATTGCGCGATAAAAAAGATAGCCATAACATGATGGATTGTTTAGCAAATGTGTTGATTTGACGCATGGGCTAATACGATGTAATACTATTTTTTATAATCGAGCTGTATGTCACCGCATAAAACAAAGGAATGCTTGGGCGTAGCAAGGATGTCATAAGTAAACCTATTCCTCATCACAAATTATTCAACAGAGCCCTGCCATTAGGTAGGTATGACTGATATAAAAGGATCAAAAATAATGAATTATTATAAGGATGCTGATAGCACCGAAACTCAGGAATGGCTAGCAGCCTTTGAGTCTGTGATTAAACATGCAGACAAGGATCGCGCTCAGTTTTTATTAAAAGCCTTATATAATATGGCAGTTCAGGAAGGACTACCGTTCAATAGACTAGACACCGCTTACGTCAATAGTATTGCGGTCGAAGATGAGCCAATGTATCCAGGCGATTTAGGCATGGAGCGTAAGATACGTGCTTTGATTCGTTATAACGCACTTGCCATGGTTATGCGTGCCAATAAAAACGATGATGATTTGGGTGGTCACTTAGCGACATTCGCATCTAGTGCGACGCTTTATGAAACAGGTTTTAACCACTTCTTCCGCGCGGCTAGCGATCACTTCGGTGGTGACATGATTTATTATCAAGGTCACTCAGCGCCAGGTATCTATGCGCGCTCTTATCTAGAAGGTCGTTTGACCGAAGATCAGCTAGATAATTTCCGCCGTGAAGTAGGTGGCAAAGGTCTATCAAGCTATCCACATCCCTATCTCATGCCTGATTATTGGCAGTTCCCAACGGTATCGATGGGACTTGGCCCAATCATGTCTATCTATCACGCCCATGTACATCGCTATATGGAAAACCGTGGATTGCTAGAAAAAGAAGGTCGTAAGATTTGGACATTCTTAGGTGATGGTGAGACGGATGAGCCAGAAAGCTTGGGTGCTATTTCTCTTGCTGGTCGTGAGAAGTTGGACAACCTCATATGGGTAGTTAACTGTAACTTGCAGCGTCTTGATGGTCCAGTCCGTGGTAACGGCAAAATCATTCAAGAGCTAGAGTCAGTATTCCGCGGCGCAGGCTGGCGAGTCATCAAAGTTATTTGGGGTGGCAACTGGGATTCATTACTTGGTAAAGATCATACGGGTGTCCTTAAACAACGTATGGAAGAAGTGGTGGATGGCGAATATCAGTTATATGAAGCGCGTACGCCTGAATTTACCCGCAAAGAGTTCTTTGGTAAATATCCAGAGCTAGAAGAGATGGCAGATGCGTTGACTGACGAAGAAATCTCGCGTCTGAACCGCGGTGGCCATGATCCAGTTAAAGTTTATGCTGCATTTAGTGAAGCCATGAAAACCAAAGGTCAGCCGACGGTTATTTTGGTTAAAACCGTTAAAGGTTATGGCTTGTCTGCTCAAACGCAAGCGGTCAACAAATCGCATCAGGTGAAAAAACTTGATCAAGAAGCCTTGATGTATTTCCGTGATCGTTTTGATTTGCCATTTACGGACGCGCAGCTAGAGACCCTACCATTCTACCGCCCTGAAGAAGGTTCAGCGGAGATGAAGTATCTAAAAGGTCGTCGTGAGTCGTTAGGTGGTCATTTGCCAAATCGTCGCAGTGGTCATATTCCACTGAATATCCCTGAATTATCGATGTTCGATCGGGTATTAAAAGGCAGTAACGGTAAAGAGCAATCGACGACCATGGTATTCGTCCGCTTACTATCAGCGATGCTAAAAAACAAAGATATCCAAGACCGTGTCGTACCAATCGTGCCTGATGAAGCACGTACTTTCGGTCTAGAAGGTATGTTCCGTCAACTGGGCATTTACTCAGCTGTTGGCCAGAAATATACGCCAGAAGACAGTGAAGCATTGATGGGCTATAAAGAAGCCATCGACGGTCACATGTTAGAAGAAGGCATCAACGAAGCAGGCGCAATGAGTACTTGGATTGCGTTGGCAACCAGTTATTCTGTGAATGCGTTGCCGATGATTCCGATGTATATCTATTATTCAATGTTTGGTTTCCAGCGTGTGGGCGATTTGGCTTGGGCGGCAGGTGATTGCCAAGCACAGGGCTTCTTATTAGGCGCAACTGCTGGTCGTACGACACTTAATGGCGAAGGCTTACAGCATCAAGATGGCCATTCACAAATCTTGTTCAATGTCGTGCCGAACTGTGTGACCTATGATCCATGCTTTGGTTATGAGTTAGCAGTGGTTATGCATGATGGTTTACGCCGCATGTATGGTGAAGGCGAGCGCGTCTATTACTATCTAACGCTAATGAATGAGAACTACGAGCAACCTGAAATGCCAAAAGGTGCCGAAGAAGGCATCAAACGTGGTATGTACTTGTTAGAGGACAATGGCTCAGCACAAGTACAGCTATTGGGCTCAGGTGTTATCTTACGTGAAGTACAAAAAGCGGCACAGATACTAAAAGACGAATTCAACATTACGTCTAACGTATGGAGTGTGACCAGCTTCAACGAATTGACTCGTGATGGTATGGCTTGTGACGATTATAACCGTCTGCATCCAATGGATGAAGAGCGTGTGCCATGGGTTACTGAGCAATTGGCGCCGCACGAAGGTATCGTTGTTGCTGCCACCGACTACATGCGCAACTATTCAGAGCAGATTCGTGCTTGGTTGCCAGATAGCCGCCCTTATACCACGTTGGGTACTGATGGTTATGGTCGCTCAGATACTCGTGAAAACTTACGCAGTTTCTTCAATGTTGATGCCGCGCATATCGTCGTTGCAACGCTCAAACGTCTAGCGGATGAGGGTGAAGTTGAGATGCGTTTGGTTAAAGACGCTATTTCTAGCCTAGGTATCGATGTGGATCATCCACCTGCATGGCAACAGCAGTCTTACTACGATCATTCTCCAGATGCACCAGCACCAGGTAATGTAAATCCAAATCCTGTCCCTGAGTTTGTTGCGGAAGATGATGACGAAATCAGTAGTGAAGGTCGTGCTGAAGATCAAGCAGATGCAAATGTACTCGATGATAGTGATGTCAAATAATAATAACCATAAGACGAGGAAATAAATCATGGACATTAAAGCCCCCGATTTAGGTGTTGATAGCGCCGAAGTCAGCGAGATTATGGTAGAAATCGGTGATGTCATCGAAAAAGATGACAACATTGTGTTATTAGAATCTGACAAAGCGTCGGTTGAAGTACCAAGTTCTGCTGCTGGTAAAGTTACTAAGATTAGCATCGCCATTGGTGATCAAGTTAGTGAAGGCATGGTGCTGATTGAGCTTGAGAGTACAGATGACAGTGCAGAAAGTGATGACAATCAAAAAGCGAGTGATGTAGAAAGCACCGCTGCTAAGTCAGAAGCAAAAGTCGAGCCAGTGGCCCCTGAGTCAAAGCCATCAGAGTCTGCTGCAAAGCCAGCCGCTAATGCGGGCAAGGCGACGACTCATGCACTGCCTGACCTAGGTGTTGATGAAGCACAAGTTTCAGAAATCATGGTCAGCGTTGGTGACATGGTCAGTGCTGAACAGTCAATTTTGCTGATTGAATCTGATAAAGCCTCTGTTGAAGTGCCCGCGCCAGTTGCTGGTAAGGTTGAGAAAATCTTGGTCGAAGCAGGTGATATGGTTGCCAACGGTCAGGACTTTATCGTTATCGTGGCCAGTGGTACAGATGATGCTAATGACGAGCCTGAGACGTCTAAATCAAAAGAATCAGTACCAGCTAAATCAGATGACAAAGCTGCTGCTAAAACAACTGGCGAGCCAAAACAAGTAGCAAAACCTACGGCCCCTAAGGCGGCCGCCAGTAAAAACAATGACAAGCTGACAGAAACACAAGTAAATGAAAAGCTGGCCAATGTCTATGCAGGTCCAGCCGTACGTAAGCTGGCACGTCAGTTGGGTGTGGACATCACACAAGTGAATGGTTCGGCACTAAATGATCGTATTCTAAAAGAAGACTTGTTTGCGCATGTCAAAGAGAGTCTGAGTACTCAAAAAGGAGCACCTGTCAGTAGTGGTGTGGCTAGCTCAGGCTTACCGAGCTTGCCTGATATGAGTAATACTGAGATTTGGGGTGAAACATCGACCCAAGATCTTAGCCGCTTGCAGAAAGTATCGATACCGCAGCTCAATTACAATACATTGCTACCGCAAGTGACACAGTTTGACTTATCAGATATTACCGAGACTGAAAAGCTGCGCGGTGAGCTAAAAGGTGGCATGAAAGCAGAAGGTATTGGCTTCACTATCTTAGCTTTTGTGGTCAAAGCAACTGCTTATGCATTGACACAGCATCCACGCTTCAACAGTCATTTAAGTGATGACAATACTCAAGTTATCTTGCGTAAAAGTGTCAATATGGGTATTGCAGTGGCAACTGATGACGGCCTCATCGTACCCGTTATCAAAAACGTGCAAGATAAAGGTCTGAAGCAAATTGCTATTGAAATCGGTGAGCTTGCCGTTAAAGCGCGTGATAAGAAGCTCAGCACCAAAGATTTGCAAGGAGCGAGCTTTACGATCTCAAGCCAAGGTAACCTAGGTGGTACAGCGTTTACACCACTGGTAAATTGGCCACAAGTTGGTATCTTAGGTGTCTCTGAAGCAAGTATGCAGCCACGTTGGGATGCCAAAAAGCAAAGCTTTGAGCCACGTTTGATGTTGCCGCTATCACTGTCTTATGATCACCGTGTCATTAATGGGGCAGATGCCGCAGTATTTACCCGTTATATTGCAACGCTACTGGCAGACCCACGCCGAATTTTGCTATAAATCTAAATACATAATAGTGTTGGTTTGAAAAAAGACTGTCTACGGACGGTCTTTTTTATGCATTATTATTTAGTAGCTAGAGTAGACAGTAATAGCCGTAATTAGCAGGCACAAAAAAGCCAGCATGGTAGCTGGCCTTTTTTAACGATTTCTCTATGACATTAGAACTGTTTTACAAATGCTACACCGTATACCCAAGGGCTGATATCGACTTCGCCAAGCTCAACAGTATTACCATTAGACTCAACACTGGCGTCTGTTTTGATGTCCATATAACGAGCATCAATACGGAAGTATTCAGTTGGGGCAAAAGGAATGTCAAGACCAATGTGGCCAGCTACGCCAACGCTATCATCAAGTTCTAATTTTTCGTAAGCATCACTATAGATTTTTTCTTTAAAGAAAGTCGTGTAGTTAACACCAACACCAATGAAAGGCTTGATGTTCATTGGCATATTTTCATAATCAAAATGATATTGTACTGATAACGTAGGCGGTAGATGCTGGGTTTTAGCATCAATAGTGGCGTTACCAGCAGTTAATGTAATATCATGATGGAATGGTGTGGCGGCTAACAATTCTACACCAACGTTGTTAGCGATAAAGTATTCGCCGCTAATAGTTGGTTGGATATCACTGTCTACATCTACACCAATAGTGCCATTTGCAATTGTACCGTTATCACTTTTTGGATCGACCATGTGTGCACCGGCAGCAACAGACCAAGTGCCAGCAGGTACGGCAAAAGCAGTAGTCATTGTAAGTGCAGTAGCAGCGGCTAAAACTAGGGATTGTAGTTTCATCGTTTAGTTCCTCAATGTGATAGATAATTATTGGTCAGTTTCTAATAAGGGATCGCATTAGTTACCGATACACAATGTTATGATTGATATTTAATCTGTAACATTAAGTCGCTATTATAGTACGAAAACATTACTACTTGTAAGGTTTTACGTATAAATTAGCAAGATTTCTGTAATAAATTACATTTCTACGCAATCTAATTGACTACAGTCTATAATTAAATAAAGTCAAAGCTGCTTTTTAGGTAAGTTTCATTGATGTGAGTCAGTCTTTCTTATTTATGTTCTAACAAGAGGTGCAATATATTATGCTGGGCTATTGCAGTAACTCTCCTCTACGCTGTACAAATGCGCGTACTACAAAGATATTGAATCAAGTGGATTCTTGCTGTCCAGAATGCCACTTATTTTTGATACCTGCTCAAGATATTAGCCAACAACTTCGTGCTGATGAGCAGTTCTTAAGGTTCTCTATCGTCGCCATTGTGTTTATACTGCTGATGTCTATCTATATTTATTATCTACATTTTGCCTAGGCCGTATCTTCAATGCATTCGATAGTCATTTGTAGGGGCTAAAAATGGCTAATTCTTGCCACGCATCGTCAAATAGTGGGTTAATATCCCGATATTATCTGCGCTATTTTTCTGGTTTGACGGCAATTTATCTCATTTTTATCACCATTTTTGCAATGAAGACAGGCCTTGGCCAATGTTCAACACGCACTGATATAGATAGTAGATCGTGATAGCGTGTTGGATCGTATTCTGAGATAGTTGTTTTATTCTATTAATATCAAATCGGTATTTCACCGCATAGGGCTGGTATGCTATTCCAATCTATACGGCGCTTGCGTCTTTTTGTTTACAATATTCTGCAAAATGATGCGCACGATACGCTGTTTAGCCGCTGCGTGGACTATTTTTTAATACTTTTAATCATGACCAACGTGGCTGCTGTGATCACAGAGTCTGTCGATCAGTGGTATTACCCTTATCAAGACTATTTCAGTTTATTCGAAAACTTCTCTATCTTTGTATTTTCTGTTGAGTATTTGTTGCGTCTGTGGTGTGTGGCGGAAGCCAAACCTGATAACACAACGTGGAAACAGCGTTGGGATTGGCTATTAAGCCCATCTGCATTGATTGATTTAATAGCCATCGTACCAGCCTTCTTAAATTTCTTTGTCAATATTGATTTACGCTTCTTACGTATTTTACGCTTGTTTAGAATTCTTAAACTGACCCGCTATTTTGCGTCGATGCGTATTTTGCTGGTGGTCCTTAGTAAAGAAAAAGGCTCATTTCAAGCCGTCATTTTCATTTTGATTATCATGATCGTAACGGCCTCTAGTGGTATTTATTTGGTAGAAAATCACGCGCAGCCAGAAGAATTTGAGTCTATACCCAAAGCGATGTGGTGGGCTGTGGTAACACTGACAACGGTGGGCTATGGTGATGTCATACCAATCACCAATGCTGGTAAAATATTAGGCGCTGTCATTACGATATTGGGTGTGGGTCTGGCGGCATTGCCTGCGGGTATTCTAGCGACAGGGTTGGCGAATGAATTGGCTCAGCGCCGTGAGGAGCTCGAACAGCACTTTCGTGAGCAGTTAATTGATAGTGACTTTGATCTGGTACAAAATCAGATGATGATCGATAAAATACGCCGCGAGCTGGGGTTGGATAAAGAGCAGGCGCAAAATATCGTGCTACAGGTGCTTCGAGAGCAATCGCTTGAGCGCCGTGAAAGAGAGGTTGAAACACGCCAAAAGAACTTCTGCCCACATTGCGGCGAATCGTTATAAAACTTACCAGTGCCATGGTCGAATATCAAACACGCCCTATTTGATATTTAGAAAATCACCATAAAAAAAGGTGCGACGTTTTGATAACATCGCACCTTTTTTATGATCATAAATATTTTGTTTATTTATATGGATTGAGGGATAGGCAGTGCCCGTGCTAATTCATGTGCCACTTCTTGCGCGGCCCCAGCCAACTCTTCTGCAGTAAGTGGCAAGTTTTGCAATGTCAAATGCCAGTCATCAACAGATCGCCGCAAATGCGCTACCCAAAGCGTTGTACAATCGCGTGGGAGTTGCTTAAGGTTGACCTCAAAGCAACGGTTGCCTTCATCATCACTTAAGTGAATCTCGCCTGTTTTAACTCTAGAAAATGGATGACCGTGGTATGAGTTGGCGATTAAAGCGATATGAGTGATATGAGCTGGAATTTTTTCAAGTTCCAATCTGATTTGCTCTTGATCAAGGGGGGCAAGATACATGGCTTGCTCACCGCGATCTTTGCCGTTTAGACTGTCTCCTTGATGCTTGATTGACTCATATTTATCACGCAATTGTTTGAACCAGACGATGTCACTCGTAACGCAGTTGTCATCATATAAGACGCAAGCCAAATCAATATCCATTGCGCTTTGATTTTTTTTGAAGCGCTTAAGCAATCCTTTTGGCTCAATCTTAGTAAATTCATAATTGAGCGCAAAAAATAAGGTTCCTGCGTCCAATCCCAGTCCTCGTAAACTGTCTGAAAGTAGTGGTGAAGGGGCAGTGGTCGACATAACTTTCCTTTTTAGTTCTTTATTTTTAATTTTAATACTTTATTCTAATCGTTATCTAATACAGCTTGATAGAGCAGCTCAGGCTTAGCATTCAGTAGACCACTGCCAAAACCGCGTAGCCACCAGACCAGCTGTGAGGTCAAATTGACAGTGGCTGTTATCGTGAGGGTACCATCATCATTTAGGGTCACGGTCTGATCGTCATTGAGCTTACTCTCCGTAAGGCTCTTACCAGCTTGTTGGGTGAACTGTAGCTCAACGACTGTATTCTTGCCACGCTCAGCCAGCTCACCAAACAGTGGATGACTAAAGCCCATGCTGCCTTCGTCCAAATAGGTGTCGAGTTGAAAGCTATCAGGCGTTTTTGCAGCAGTATCGAGAATCTCAACGTTGTCAAAACGATGTAGCGCAAAGGTGCGAATAGTGGCTTTTGGATCATCAGTACGAGTTGCCAGTAGATAGATAATCACGCCGCGCTGGATAATTGCGATAGGGTTTAGGGTGTATTCGCTGGCTTGTAATTTGTTGCTGCGAGTATAGCAAGCATGAATCTGGAGTTGATAAAATAGGGCGTGGTAAATGTTGTCTTTGCTGTCCAAGTCTATGTCTGGTGCGATGAGAGGCTGCGTGGCGGGTTCGATACGCACTCTGTCTATCCATGAATGCGTCACCTTGCTGTTTTTGAGCTGTCGTCTTGCCAAGTCAAACCAAGGAAATAATTCATCTAAAATAACAGGGGGCAGCAGCTGAGTAAGATTGGCCTCGACCATATTAAAAGCAACGGCTTGTGATAGGTTCATATGCGGCAAGCTTTGCAGCGGTGCATCATCGCACCACCGCCAGCCTTGTGGATTGGCATTGTTTTTTTCGATAGGAAAACGCTTGGCCAGCGCATTCAAATCGCGTTGAACCGTACGTAGACTGATATCAAAACCTGCCATCATGAGCTGCTCATAGATGTGCGTCGTGCCCACCCAACGATTACGCTGTAACTGCGATAGTACCTGCCATTGTCGCGCAGTGGTTGCCGCACCATGTCGATTGTCGTTGGTGTCTTTTGAGGCACCATTGTCTGCAGCTGCAAGCGTATTGGCTGGCGCATCAGGATTGGACTGAGCTTGGATGTTATCAGCATCAGTAGGATGTACAGTCATTAAGAGATACCCTTTATGAAATTACAAGTCGGTTTCGTACAAGTTGTTGCTCGGTCAAGCACCGTTAATCATCGCAGAAAAGCATCGCAGCGTCTAGAGACGTTCTCAAATGCTGATGATTATTTGATGGTTTTTGTCTCACTATCATCTAATGCATCTGCAGATTCAGTATCGTTTTTCTCGCTGCCTTTTTCGCTTTTCAGCTTTTCTTTTATGCTCTTGCCGTCTTTTTTTTGACGTTTTGCTTTGCGCTTTTTCTTGGCTTTCTTTTTGGATTTTTCATCATCGATATCATCACTGTTTTCTTGGTTTTCATCCCACAGCATCAGACGGCTTAATACTTTGCCAAACAGGGTGTCTTTACGATAACGCCCTTTTTTGTTCATAGTGTCGATGGGCAGACCCGTCATTAACGTTAATGCCTGACTTAAGGTATAGACGCCATAGATATGAAACTTGCCTGCATTGACCGCATCAATAATGTCGTCACGTAGCATCAGTTGTTTGACATTGGCCATTGGGATGACCACGCCTTGCTCGCCTGTCAGTGCTTGCTCGCGGCAGGCATCAAAAAACCCTGCGATTTTGGCATTGATGCCACCAACCGCCTGTACTTCGCCCAGCTGATTCATAGAGCCAGTAATAGCAAGAGACTGATTGATTGGGACATTTGCTAGCGCGGATAGCAGCGCACAGCCTTCGCTAACGGTGGCACTATCGCCATCAATTTGCGCGTAGCTCTGCTCGAATGCGAGCGAGGCACTAAAATTCAGCGCATGATGCTGGCTAAACAATGCTCGCAAATAGCTGGTCATAATCAGCATGCCTTTGGCGTGTAAGCTACCGCCCAAGTCTACATCACGCTCAATATCGAGGATTTCACCTGTGCCAATATTGGGCTGAATGACCGCAGTAAGCCGTGCTGGCATACCAAACTCACTATCGGCATAACTGACCACAGTAAGCGCATTAACTTGTCCAATAGCGTCGCCTTGCGTTTGGATCAGCTGCTGACCATTCTTAAGTTCATCCCAGTACAGATCGCGCAAATATCCTGAACGCTCATCCATGTCATCGATTGCTTGAGTGACATGATTTGCCGTCACCATATTCTCATTGTTTAAACGAGCATGACGGTTTGATTCATGCAATAGTTTGATCAATAAATCACTGTGTAGGCTTAAGCGATCTTGTTCTTCCGCTTGCAAGCTTAAATGCTCAAGTAGGGTGGCTTGCGCGCTACTATCAAACGGATAAAGACCAGCATAATCGATGATATCGGCCATTTTTGCGACCAAGGCCAATTCATGCTCACTGGTACGAGGCACATCGTCATGAAAGTCAGCTCGGACTTTGAATACCGCATCAAATTCAGGCTCAAGCTCTAACAGCTCATAATATAAGTCCGCTTCGCCTAGTAATATGACTTTGATACCTAAGTCAATGGGCGCTGGTGATAGAGACAAGCTACCTGTTAGCGTCAGCATTTGCTCAAGGCTCGATAGCTTGATTTTGCGTGATTGTAATGCACGCTTTAAGCCCTGCCATGCATAGGGGTGCTCCAGTAAATGGCTGGCTTCTAAAAGTAAATAGCCGCCATTGGCGCGGTGTAGAGCGCCTGCGCGAATCATACTGACATCAGTGGTCACAGTGCCTAATTGGGTGATTTGTTCGACATGACCCAACAAGTTAAGATGGGTTGGCAAATCTTCAAAAATCACTGGTGCACCACTGTCTGGCGTGTGACTAACAATAACGTTGACCGCATAACGGCTAGGCGTCGTAGCCAATACTGCCGTTACAAACTCTTCATCATCACCATTGACGATGCGCTCGACATGAGTGACCATATCATCAAACACAGCCTTGAGATAATCACTGACCAGCGGTTGAGTAGAAAACTGCTCATAGATAGGCACAAATAAAGGCTGTAGCGCACGGCGTGCAATATTTCGATGTAGGGTTTCAATCTCATCATTGGCTTCGTCTTCTAATTGCTCTAAAGCAATGGTCAGCTGACTCAGTCGCTTCTGCATATGATTTTTTTGGACAAAATTACTCAGCTCGGCTTCATATTCATTATTGCCATATGTAGAGTCTTGGTTGTCGTTCTCATTGCTATCAAGATCAGTGCCATCATCGCTCAGAATGGTATCTTCTTTGCTATCATGGGTATTTGCTAAATCTTTACGATTGCTAGGTGTCTTTACCTGCTTGTCATCATCGTTATTATTTTCTGTAGGCAGTTGACTGGGATGGACAAACATTGCCTTATTATCAAAGGATCTAAACGTCAACGCCAAATCATATTGTTTGCCTTCAGCATTGAGGGCGTCGTAGGCATGACGCTCTTTTTGATGAGTATTGTTTTTAATGGCTTCAATTTTACTTTGGTATTGATCACTACGAAAGCGTTGGCTCAACCGCTTTTTTGCCTGTTGCCATAAGTTATTGACTTGCTGTTGTAGTAGTGAGGCCTGACCAGCAGATAGGCGTAACGCCAATGGTGTACGTGGATCGGTAAAATTATGCACATAAACCCAATCATCAGGCGTTGGCGCATCGGCGGCAATGCGAGTGAGCAGGCGACTAATAACAGTACGCTTGCCCAGACCGTTCTCACCAGCGGCAAACACATGATAGCCACTGGCGTTAATGTCCAATGCTGTATGTAAGGCTTTGAGCGCGCGTTGTTGACCGAAGCCAACATCTAGGTCAGGCGCAGTACGTGTGTCTGTAGGCAATTCATCAGGGTCGCTATAGCGTTTTAATTGCTCAGCGGAAATGCGACAATTTTGCTGAACTTCTGTGAAGATAGGGTTTGGGGTATCAGGTGCTGTTTGCTTAATGTTTTTTGTATCGGTAGTAAGTGCTACCATATTGTTAGCGTCTTTTGATACTTGCGATATAGGGGTGTAGGGTTGTTCTGTCATAGGCGTTTGAAAAATCATCTTAAAAAGTATTAAAGGAATATGAGAAGTGATTGGTTTTTTCTGATCATGCGTATTCTGAGTTTTTATAATCAATCATGACATCTTACAAGATATAGTCACCTATTAGCGAAGTCATTAAGCGCAGTTTTGTATCATATTTAGGCAAATGCTTGAGCGTAAACAGTAAAAAACGAATGACTTAATCAGCGAATTGGAGGCAATCAAAGCAGAATAACGCCTCATGAACAGCGTAGATAGTATAAGATGTCCCACATTGGCGCAATCTGCAACTATTCAATGGGCAGACTGCATGATAAAATAAACGGTTCACAAGTCAAAACTGGATAACTCGTTGTATGTCAGCTTCCACTAAAAATGCTTCATCGTCTGCTAGCACGGATAATATCCGTATCGATCCGACTGGCTTTGTAAAGCTTGGCGCACAATTGCCAAAGCTGGCCAATATCTTGGCTCAAGCGACAAATGAGCTAAGTCTACCGTTAAGTGAAACGCAACAGCGCACGTTATTATTGTACTTAGACCAGCTTTTGTTGTGGAATAAAGCGTATAATCTGACCGCCATTACTGACCCAGAAGAAGCGCTTGTCAAACATGTGATTGATTGTTTGTCTATTATAGCGCATTTACCTGCTGGATCGTTGCTTGATATTGGCACGGGAGCAGGCTTACCAGCGGTTATTATCGCTATTTGTCAGCCTGAGCGCCAATGTACAGCGCTTGATAGCAACCAGAAGAAAATTCGCTTCATTAAGCAAATCAGTAGTGAGCTTGGCTTGAGTAATATGCAGCCGATTGCCTCGCGCATTGAAGCGCATGAAGCCAGCTATGATGTCGTGACATCACGAGCGTTTGCCAGTTTGATCGATTTTGTGGAAGTGGCACAGCCAAGATTGGCAGATGGGGGCTATTTATGCGCGATGAAAGGCAAAGCGCCGAGTGAAGAAGAGCTGCAAGCACTGGATAGTGATTGGCATATTAAAACGATTAAGCTGACCGTACCGCGCTTGCATGACAGTCGCCATTTAATCGAAATGTCTAGCAAAGATAGTTAAATCATAAATACTTTGCAGTCATGAAGCGGCCGCTATTTTTCGTGAAACTCAGTTTACGTCCGTATTTAAATGACATAGTATTTAAAAGCATTTAAAATGCGCGAACGTAAATCGAGCTATTTATACGATAAACGGCTGTTTATTATGAAGGGCTGAGCAGAAAAGACCATGTTACCAATCGAATCAAAAGTAATAGACCCTAATAAAATTGAGTGAGTGTATGGAAATCATAGCAATTGCGAATCAAAAAGGCGGTGTGGGTAAAACCACGACAGCAGTAAATTTGACCGCCAGCTTGGCTGCTAAGCGCAAGCACGTACTGCTGATTGACCTAGACCCACAAGGTAATGCGACCAGTGGTACAGGCGTTGACAAAAACGAGTTAGATCTGACCATAGCGGACGTTTTGCTAGATGGCGTCGCGTTGTCTGAAGTCATTGTTACTAGTCCAGCAGGGTTTGATGTCATTGGTGCCAATCGTGATTTGGCTGGCATGGACATCACATTGATGAGTAAGACCGACAGTCACGAATTGTTCAAAACCGCCATGGCTGAATTGGTTAAAGATCAGGTCTCTGCGCAAAAACAGCCATACGATTATGTGATTATAGATTGTGCACCTAGTTTGAACTTATTGACGATTAACGCATTGGTTGCTACTGATAGTGTGATTATTCCTATGCAGTGCGAGTATTATGCATTAGAAGGGTTGGCAGACTTATCACAAACCATTGAACGTTTGACAGAGTTGAATCCTAAGCTGTACATTCGCGGCGTGGTTAGAACGCTATTTGATGCACGCAACACGCTCGCCCGTGATGTGTCTACTGAGCTAGAAGCACACTTTGGCGATATTATGTACAAGACGCATATTCCAAGAAACATTCGCTTGGCAGAAGCACCTGCGCATGGCTTGCCAGTCATTGCGTATGAAAGATGGTCGAAGGGCGCACGCGCGTACCAAAAACTGGCTGCTGAAGTAATGAAACAAAGCAGTGAATCTTTTCTATAAGAACGGCTTAACAATAGAGCACTTAACATCGTATTTAGTAAGCCGCATCAGTAATCAATTGGCTTTTATTTTAGCGTTAGAGGATAGGTAATCATGGCGAAGAAAAGAGGGTTGGCTGCTAATCGGGGCTTAGATGCCTTATTAGGGTCGATCAAAAAAGAAAAGCAAATTACCGCCTCTGCCTTGCAAGATGATATGGCTGCGCGTGACAGTGTTGCGCCAGATGCTAATGTGCCTGTAGATAGTGTTTCTGTAGATAGTGAGTCTACTGATACCGCGCCGGCCAAAGCCAGTAAAAAACCGACGGCAAAAACCACGGATAATGCGGTTGCTAGTGATAATAGCACTCGCTCATCGCGCGCACCACGTGCTACGAGCAAGGCCACTATCAATAAATCCCGTGGCAATAACACAGATATGAACGCGCCAGAAGATCAGATCAGCCTAGTACAAATCGATGTCACTCGCTTGCAAGCAGGTAAGTATCAACCACGCCGCGATATGAGTGAAACGGCGCTGGCAGAGTTGGCGTCTTCTATTGAACAGCATGGTGTGATGCAGCCTATCGTTATTCGTCCATTACTGGCAAATGAAGACAAGAGTGAGGCGTTTGTTACTCACGAAATTATTGCTGGTGAGCGCCGCTGGCGTGCCGCAAAAATGGCAGGAAAGTTCGTTATTCCTGCGATTGAGCGCGCCTTGTCTGATGAGTTGGCGATTGCATTGGCGTTGATTGAAAACATCCAGCGTGAAGATTTGTCGGTGATTGAGCAGGCGGCGGCATTGCAGCGCTTTCATACTGAGTTTGGTATGAGTCATGCGATGATTGCAGAGGTCGTTGGTAAAGCACGTACGACGGTATCGAACTTGCTGCGTTTGAATCAGCTACATGATACGGTGAAAGATCATTTGGCCAATAGCGCTCTAGACATGGGTCATGCCCGCACGCTTTTGGCACTATCCTCTGAGCAGCAGCCGATCATCGCGCAAAAAATTATCGATGGTGGTATGACTGTGCGAGAAGCTGAAAAATTGGTTAAGTCAATTTTGCAGCCTGCGCCCAAAACCAATCGCACTGAACAAGCTCAGTCTCGTGATGTAGAGCGTTTGACACAGAGATTGACAGATGTGCTTGGTGCTGAAGTCAAACTGAAGCATAAAAAAGATGGACAGGGCAGTGTTGAAATATTTTTTCAAAATCAAGATCAGCTGGCTGCCTTAATTAAACATATAGAAGCCTAAATTTCAGGTCATTTACGAGTTAGCAGCCCCTATCCAAACGCTAAATCGTCTCTATAACAACTATTTTTGCAAGAATATGGAAGAGAGTCAGTATGTGGGAATTGGTAAAAGCGGGTGGTTGGTTGATGACACCTATCGTGGTATGTTCAATATTGGCATTGGTTATCATCATTGAGCGTAGCCATACCTTACAGTTTAATAAAGTTGCACCCAGTAGATTGCGTGAACAGCTAATAACTCGTCTACGTGAAAATGGCGATATTGGTCGTACACAATTGATGAATGTCAAAGAAAAAACACCATTGGGTGATATTCTAGCGACAGGGCTTCTTTATCGGCAATATGGTTTAGATTCAATGACGATGCACATGCAAAATCGTGCAAGTGTGCAAGTGCATCAGTTAGAAAAAAACATCAATATGCTTGGAACTATAGGTGCGATTGCGCCATTGCTGGGCTTATTAGGTACGGTACTAGGTATTATCTCTTCATTCTTGGCGATTACCGATGGTGCTATGCAAGACCCAACGATGCTTGCTGCTGGTGTGTCACAAGCGTTGATTACGACTGCTGCGGGTATGATTGTTGCTATCCCAGCACTGGTTGCTTATCGCTATTTTCAGCGCCGTATCATCGATGTTAATGCCCAATTTGAGACTCAAGCGGGACTCATGATTCAAGAGCTATATGATTATCATTTGATCGAAAACATACCTGCTACTAATGTGAATGTGCCTGCACACCGTGCATCATTGGATAACACGGTAGACAACGCATATCCAGCAGATGCGTTAAGCCCAAATCAGAATGTTGCCGTTACTTCTTAGTATCAGTGATGATAGTGATAACCCATCGAGAACATGAGTATTAAGTAAATTAAAGAGAGTGATATGCGCTTTAGAAAACCGACTGTTGAGCCGCTCGAAATTAATCTAACCCCAATGATTGACTGTTTGCTATTTTTGATCATATTTTTGCTGCTAGCAACGTCATTTAATCATTTTAGTCGCTTAAATATCATTCTGCCTGAAGCTGAAGGTGTCGCATTAACTGAACAAAAAAACAGTATTGAAGTGGCGGTACAAGAAGATGGCAGTTACTTGGTCAATGGTATTACGCTTGCCAGTAGTAATGAGGCAGAGTTGACCAGTATGCTACAACAAGAGGCGGGTAGTAATCGCGATATGTTGTTTGTCATTGCAGCGGACGCCAATGCTACCCATCAATCTGTGGTACGAGTGATGGATATCGCTGGAAAGCTTGGATTTTTGAACTTAAACATCAGTACGGTTGTGCCACTTGGTCAAACTTTGCCACAATAATATGTGTATTCTTACCATCATAAAACTGTGTGATAAACACAGCTCATTCATATCATGATATCCAAATTGAGGCTTTTATGAGCCATTCTAAAAAAAATAAAGCATCCAATAATGTACAGTCATCTTCACCACCCAAACTCAATACATTATTACGTCTGCTAAGCTACCTGAAGCCTTATTGGTGGGCCTTATTGTTAGTTGTATTAGGGTTTGCAATCAATGCGGCAACAGAGATTTGGATTGCCAAACTATTGCAATACATCACCGATGCGATTAACCAAGATGACCGTAGTAAACAAGCTTTATTTCCACTTTTAATTATTGCCCTATTCTTTGTACGGGGTGTCGGTAGCTTTTTAGGTAATTACTACTCTGCTTTGGTCTCACGTAACTTGGTTTATGAGCTACGGGTGGAAGTCTTTAATAAATTATTGCGTTTACCAAGCTCTTTTTATTTGGCCAACTCCTCTGGAACGATCTCATCGAAGCTTATTTTTGATGTAGAGCAGGTAACAGCGGCCAGTACCGATTCAATGAAAACCTTAGTGCGTGATGGTTTGACCGTTGTAGCGTTAATTGGGTTTTTACTTTATACCAATTGGCGATTGACCTTGATTTTATTTTTAGTCTTGCCGCCCATTTTATGGTTGGTTAGAGTGGCTTCCAAACGATATATCAAACTTTCCAAAGGTATCCAAGAAACCATGGGCGGTGTTAGTCACATAACCAACGAGGTGGTTGGTGGCTATCAAGTGGTAAAAAACTATGGTGGTCAACCTTATGAGGCACACCGTTTCGACGAAGTATCGAAAAAGAACTTGCGTCAAGGTATGAAAATCGTGGTTACCAATAGTATTAACACCCCAGCCGTACAGCTATTGATGGCGATGGCCATGTCTGTAGTAGTATGGCTAGCACTACAGCCATCGATAATTGACAATATCACAGCGGGCGAATTCATATCTTATATTGCCGCCGCTGGCTTGCTCAGCAAACCAGTACGCTCGCTCACTGATGTCAACCAAAAGCTACAAAGAGGCATTGCCGCTGGTGAGTCGATTTTTGCGTTAATTGATGAGACTGAAGAAGTTGATACAGGCATACAAAGCCCTTCTTTATCAGGTGAGGTCAATCTGAATAATGTCGGTTTAACCTATCCTGACTCAACCATCGCTTTACGTGATTTTAGTTTGGATATCCGAGCAGGCGAAACAGTAGCGTTGGTCGGACGAAGTGGCGCGGGAAAATCCTCTTTGGTCAACTTATTGACACGTACGCTCACCACGACCTCAGGGCAGATTACATTAGATGGCATACCAATCGAAGATATTAAATTAGAGAGTTTGCGCGCCCAAATCGCGATGGTGAACCAGCAAGTTGTACTGTTCAATACCACGGTATTCAACAATATTGCTTATGGAAGTCTGGCGAATAAGACTCAAGCTGAAGTTGAGCGAGCAGCGAAAGAAGCTTTTGCTCATGATTTTATTATGAAAATGCCAAACGGCTATCAAAGTGAAATCGGTGCTGAAGGATTGCAATTGTCTGGCGGACAGCGTCAGCGATTATCGATTGCTCGTGCGCTATTAAAAGATGCACCGATTCTAATCTTAGATGAGGCCACCAGTGCCCTTGACAATGAGTCTGAGTATTACATTCAGCAAGCGCTCGACAACGTTATGAAAGACCGTACGACATTGGTGATTGCACATCGATTGACGACTATCGAGTCAGCTGACCGTATTGCGGTGATGGATGGCGGCCAGATTGTTGAGTTAGGAACGCATGATGCGCTAATGCAGCTGCAAGGCCACTATGCGCAAATGTATGCTCGAGATTTTGAGTAGTCATTTTATAGAGTTGTCAGCCAGCTTTTAAGCAGCCATGAACCAATAAGATAAGTGATCGTTATTAATGAGCATTGAGACGACAATAACCGATGCATGGCAACGTAAGGCGGCTTGGCTGTGGCTATTACTACCCATTAGCTGGTTATATGGGCTAATGACGATGCTGCGTCGTCAAGCTTATAAGATTGGCCTATTATCAAGCTATCGAGCACCTATTCCAGTGATGGTCATTGGTAATATTAGTGTGGGCGGTAGCGGTAAGACGCCGTTGATTATAGCTTTGGTCACTTATCTGCAAAAAAAAGGCATAAAAGTAGGGGTGATTAGTCGCGGATATGGCGGTGATACGAGCCAAATGCCCGCATTGGTTAGCACGACCAGTTTACCCCACGTGGTAGGAGATGAGCCATGCTTGATTGCTCATATGACGGGTGCTGCGATGACAGTGTGCCCCAATCGTCAGCAAGCGATTACTGCTTTATTAAATGTTGAGCCTGATTTGCAATTGATTATTGCGGATGATGGTTTGCAGCACTATGCACTACAACGTGATATCGAATGGATTGTGGTGGATGCCGCTCGTGGGTTTGGCAATGAGCAACTACTGCCAACGGGTTTTTTGCGAGAGCCAGTGTCACGATTAGAGGGTGCCAATGTTATTTATCATGAAAAGCCAGATACAAATTTAACTCAAAGTCTTGAACGTTTGACCATGCATTTGCAAGCTGATGAATTGCAGCGTCTATGGAGTCCTACATCACTTGCGCCTCAACCAAACAATGTCAAGCCTGCTAATAACAGCCAAATTCATGCTGTTAGTGGTATCGGCTATCCGCAGCGTTTTTTTGATACGTTAGAGTCTATTGGCTTTGAGGTTATCGGGCACCCTTATCCTGATCACTATGATTTTAGCTTGGCTGAACTTTTGCAATATCGCGATTGTCCTATTGTTGTGACCAGTAAAGATGCGGTAAAAATAAGCGCGTTGTTGTCAGAGCATATTGCGGCGCAAGCATTAAATGATGAGTATGCAGAACTCGTAAGCAGGTTGTGGGTGTTGCCAGTGACCGCCATATTATCCGATAACTGTTATGATAATCTAGATGAGCAGCTACAGGCGTTAGGGATTCGTATCGACCATGATATAAGTACGACAGCCTAGGGCGTGTCCTCAATTCAATTGATCATATCTAAACGGGCTAAAAATGGCTAAATTTTGCCAAACATCGTTAAATAGCTGGTTAATATCCCGATATTATCTGCGCTATTTTCCTTGTTTGACTGCAATTTATCTCATTTTTATCACCATTTTTAAAATGAGGACACACCCTAATTTATAGATAGCCGCTAATATTTTAAATCGCCGTATAATTTTCATAGGAATACACCATGTCGTTTGTCGCCACCCCTGCCAAAACCCATATCGTGATTCCTGCACGTTTTAAGAGTACACGGCTACCTGGTAAGCCATTGCTGAGTATTCATGGTAAGCCAATGATACTTTGGGTGGCCGAAAAGGCGCAGACAGCGAACTTTGCTGACGATATGTGTATTGCGACTGATGATGAGCAAATTGCAAAGGTATGTAGTGATGCGGGCTTTGATGTCGTTATGACCAGTAGCGAACATGCTTCTGGTACTGATCGCTTGGCAGAAGTTGCCGCTATTAAAGGCTGGGCTGACCATGACATTGTGGTAAATATGCAAGGGGATGAGCCCCTTGTGCCACCTTTATTACTAGAGCAAGTGCAGGCACTTTTGGTAGCGGACAAAGATAGCGTGATGGCCACACTCTGTGAGCCTATCGATGACTACGAGACATTCCAACGACCATCAGTGGTAAAAGTGGTCAGCCAATATGCTCACGACTTACAGCGTGCGCTTTATTTTAGCCGTGCGCCCATTCCTTGTGATCGTGATGTCGTGTTGGCGAGTGATAACCAAAGACCAACACCAAAAAATGCTTATCGTCACTTGGGTTTATATGCTTATCGTGTCAGTCTATTGCAGCAGTTCGTAAACTGGCCACAAACGCCACTTGAGATACTCGAAAGCCTAGAGCAGTTAAGGGTTTTAGAAAATGGTGAGCATATCGCAATCGCAGAAGCTGCCTGTCAATTACCGGCTGGAGTCGACACACAAGAAGATTTAGACCGCTTAAACGCGATGAGTTTAGATAACTTTCAACATTCTACTGAATCATAGTCTGAGCGAAGTTGTGTACAATTTCAGAGCATCGTTATCGTGCTGCATCCTAAGTACCTAAAAAACGTGATAGAGCCATAACCATGAATGATTTGACAGGAAGTATGGACGCACTAGATAACACCGACCGTATGTATTTTGCCCCATTACTGCCATGGCAGCAGGCGTTGTGGTTACAATTGACCAAACGTGTATTAACACAGCAGTCTTTGCCGCATGCGCTGCTCGCTGCTGGTATGCAAGGTATGGGCAAACGCGCTTTTGTCTGGCGATTGGTCGCTTGGCTATTATGCCGTGAGCGTAGCACAAACCCACTGGGCGCTTGTAGTGCGTGTGAGAGCTGTCAGTGGCTCAAGTCGGGAACTCATCCAAGCTTGCAAGTATTACCACTGGTCAGTATGCCAGTCAGTGCAGAGAGTGATAGCCTTAAGGAAAAACCAAGCAGCAGCGCAAAAGACAAAAAATCCAGCAAAGCAGCCAGTCATAGCGCCCTTAAAATCAAAATTGATGACATTCGTGCCCTGCAACCTTTTATTTATCAAGGCGGGCAAGGGATGCGTATCTGTGTGTTAGATCATGCGGAGAAAATGACTATTGCTGCTGCCAATGCACTGCTTAAAACATTGGAAGAGCCGCAAGCGCAAGTACATCTGTTTTTGATTAGTGATACGCCAGCACAGCTACTGCCAACCATTAAAAGCCGCGTACAGCAGTTGGCATTACAGACTATCGAGCCCACTGTAGCGGTCGATTATGTGACGTATGCACTCGGTCATACCATCAATCGTGAAGCCGTTGCTAAAACGGCGATTGAACAGCTGATACAGCTGGCAAATGGTGCACCACTGGCGGCTATAGCCATGGCACAGGCACCATGGTATAGCAAGCGCGCCTTATGGCTGACGACATGGCAGGCGCTACGTAGCGGTAAGCGCAGTAGTGTGGCAGCCAGTGATTATTGGCAAAACCAATTGGGCATTAAAGAATTTATACAGCTGTCTGAGCTGATGCTTCTTGACATACGCCGTGTCTGTTTAGGACTTGATGAATTACAAAAAGACGTCAATCTATCCACGATACTAGCCTCTTATCAACCCACGGATAGTGGATTAGAGGCATTTGCCAATAGTATGCAGCAGACCAAAGTTGCCCTACAACAAAATGTGCAAGAAAAATTTGCTTATGATAAGCTAATGCAGGAATTGGCATGCTTATAAAGCGGTGAGATCACGTTTAATGAGAGCTTGGCAATTTGCAATCGACTTTATTTATATACTCTCAGTAATTCATAAAAATACATTAGACCCAATTGATAAAGGAAGCTGACTATGGCAATGCCAGGACGTGGCGGGATTTTAACCTGTCATATGGAAAATATTGAAACGTTGTATGCCAGCTATTTGTCTTTCGTAAGTAATGGCGCTTTATTTGTACCCTCCAATCAGCCTCAAAAATTGGGTGATGAAGTGTTCATTGCCGTTACGTTACCTAACTCAAGCGAACGCCTACCGATGAACGGAAAGATCGTTTGGATCAATGCTAAAACTCAAGGCAGTCGACCAGCAGGTTTCGCTGTGCAAATTGGCAGTGATGTCGCTGGTCTAAGAATCAAAAACGAAGTTGAGCGATTGTTGGCTGGGAAAATTGATAGCTTACAATCAACTTATACCATGTAGCGTTTTTTGGGTTGGTATTTTTTCTGATCGATTGCACGCATCGCTTTTTTTAACCCACTCGCTAAAAAAGCAGCCTTATAATATTATAAGGCTGCATATGAATGCCAAAATCACTTAGGTCGTATATAAGTAGGGGCTAATAGCGAGGCGGTACATACATGTCATTTGGGATGGGTTCTCGGTAATATTCATCATCGCGTTTGCGATTGGGCAACTCTACTTCGTCACGAGGCACTTCTTTATAGGGGATTTGTTCGAGTAAATGGGCAATGCAGTTTAGCCTTGCGCGCTTTTTATTGTTGCCTTCTACGACCCACCACGGTGCTTCAGGGATATGAGTGCGTTCAAACATGGTCTCTTTTGCTTTGGTATAATCTTCCCAGCGGCGGCGTGATTGTAGATCCATTGGTGAGAGTTTCCACTGCTTGAGAGGGTCATATATCCGACTCATAAAGCGTGCATGTTGCTCATCATCGGTAATGGAAAACCAATATTTTACTAAGCGAATGCCTGATCGTACGAGCATACGCTCAAAATCTGGCACCGACTGAAAGAACTCTTCATACTGTGCATCTGTGCAAAAGCCCATGACTCGCTCAACACCGCCGCGGTTGTACCAACTACGGTCAAACAATACGATCTCACCCGCTGCTGGCAAATGGGCGACATAGCGTTGAAAATACCATTGTGTTTGCTCGCGTTCAGTGGGGGCAGGTAAGGCTGCGACACGGCAAACTCTTGGATTTAAGCGCTGAGTAATGCGTTTAATGGCGCCACCTTTGCCAGCAGAATCCCGCCCTTCAAAGATAACGACGATACGCTCACCACGATCAACCACCCAATCTTGTAGTTTTATCAGCTCTCGCTGTAATCGTACCAATTCATGAAAGTAGGTACGTCGATCCAGTTTTTCTTGCTCGCTCATCTCACGCCCATTAAAACGAAAGTCGCGTGCATAGTCATCTACTTCATTTTCTAATTCTTCATCATAAGTATCGATTAAATCTTGATGCATTTTTCGTCGCAGCTCATCATCAAGCACTTCTTTTTCGATACGTTCAGAAAGAATGGTTTGCTCACGATTATACTGATCTAAGTGCTCCTTGGTCACTAGGGATTGAAAATCAGTTGTTGTGCGCGGTTCTGTTATTACCAATGCTTCAGAGCCAAAAATGATTTGCCTCATTTTTTTCAATAAATTTTTTGTCTTACCCATAAATATTACCTTTGTTTGGCGTATCGGCTTTTTTGAGAGGCTGTTATCTAGATCATTTTTATAATAACAAAATACGGCTAATAAAAAATGCCCTTTAAATAAATTAAAGGGCATTTTTTATTGATAGATGGGTGCTGATTAAAATAATCAATCAGCATTTCTTCTTAATTTAAAAGTAATCAAGATTATTTTTCTAGAATACAAGTCACACCTTGACCGCCTGCGGCACAGATAGAGATTAGTGCACGACCTGAGCCTTTTTGATCCAGCAGTTTAGCCGCAGTGGCTAGAATGCGACCACCAGTGGCAGCAAATGGATGACCTGCCGCGAGTGATGACCCATTGACGTTTAATTTGCTACGATCGATTGATCCTAGAGGTGCATCTAACCCTAAACGCTCTTCACAGAATTTTTCATTTTCCCAAGCGGCGAGTGTTGATAACACTTGTGAAGCAAAGGCTTCATGAATTTCATAAAAGTCAAAGTCTTGTAGTGTCAAGCCCGCACGCTCAAGCATACGTGGCACAGCATAAGCTGGTGCCATTAATAGGCCTTCAGTTGTGCCAGACTTACCGATGAAATCTACCGCTGCAGTTTCTTGATGAACGATATAAGCAAGTGGTTTTAGGCCGTGCTCTTTTGCCCACTCATCAGTACCTAGTAGTATACAAGACGCCCCGTCAGTGAGCGGTGTAGAGTTGGCAGCAGTCATCGTTGGGTTGGCGTTCTTTTTGCCAAATACAGGCTTTAACTTAGCCAGTTTTTCTAAAGTGGTATCTGGACGCAAGTTATTGTCACGAGTCAGACCTTTATACGGTGTGATCAAATCGTCAAAGAAACCTTCATCATAAGCACGCGCTAGGTTTTGATGGCTATTAAAGGCAAGCTCATCTTGTGCTTCGCGACTGATATTCCACTCAAGTGCGGTGATCGCCTGATGATCGCCCATTGATAGGCCAGTACGTGGCTCACCGTTTTGTGGTGAATCAATCAGGTCTTTTGGATTTAGACCCATCAGGGCTTTTAGGCGCTGCTTGTTGTCTTTTGCTGCGCCAAGTTTGATAAGTACTTTACGCAGACCATCGCCAATCGCGATAGGCGCATCAGACGTCGTATCTACACCGCCAGTGATGGCTGAATCAATCAGACCAAGCGCGATCTTGTTAGCAGAAGCAAATGTCGCCTGCAAGCCAGTACCGCAAGCTTGTGAGATATCATAAGTTGGCGTGTGTGGGTTTAGTGCTGTGTTCAATGTCGCTTCACGAGTTAGGTTGATATCACGGCTCAGCTTCATGACTGCACCAGACACGACTTCACCTAATGTCTCGTCTTGTAGGTTATAGCGCTCAACCAAGCCGTCTAATGCAGCCGTTAGCATATCTGTGTTGCTAACGTCAGCGTATGAGCCGTTTGAACGAGCAAATGGGATACGATTACCACCTAAGATTGCCACGCGATTTAGAGTTGAAGCTGGTTTGGTTTTGCTGACTTTTTTAGCAGTAGGGGTGGGCGTTTTAGCCGCAGTGGTTTCTACTTTATTATCGACCGCTTTTTCGTTCGCCGTTTCTTTAACATTATTATCTTTAGCAGCCGTGTTTTTTGCAGCGGTTTCTTTTTGCGTATTGTCCGCTTTTGTATCAGTCGCTTTAACAACAGTACTTTCGACAACAGGGCTATCAGGGTGATTGTTTTTATTAATCATAATATTATCCTTAAAAAGTATGGTTGGAAGAAAGAAGTGAAATGGTTAAGTTATTTTATACAAGCAAATATTATCATTTATTACGCGATACTGTTGTTTATCATAAGGCGTTTTTGCCCACTTAATGTATATCTTTGGCAAACTATGTGACGCTTATATAAGGTCAGTAGTAGATTCATAACTATAACTCAGGATTTTGATAGACTGACTAGTAAAAAATAGTAGCATTGCATCACCGTACGTTTGATAATATATTGTTATCGATAATCAAATGTGCCATAACTTATAGGTCGGATTTTAGCATGTTATAGTGGCTTTTAATGCTGCTAAAAACGACTGGCTTGTATACTGACTTGTTTACAGATTGTTGTAGACATTACCTGTTTTTGGACTTGTTTATAAGGGAAGTGTATAGTTAGGCTAGTTTTGAGGCAATTTACTAAATATCAATAATTACAATGTTGATGTATCTATATAATAGGCACATTATATTTTTCGTTTACTATTATTCGAACCATTCATTCATTATTTATAGGGAATATATTATGTCAGACCGTTATGGTGATTTTGTTCAGTCTTCTATTGGCAAAAAAGTAGCAAAAAACTTAGGCTTACCGATGCCAACAACGCTTGATCGTTTTGAAAGCGGCGAGCGTTTGGTCCGTGGTAGTGTGTTGGTTGGCCGTGCCACTGGCGATGATAAGAGCGTTAGTGAGTCTGTTGCGCGTATCCTGTCAGACGTTCATGCTGAAGTATATGTAAACAGCAGTGATGACATCAAAGACGCCCTTGCCGATGCAGGCGTAGAGGCAAAAGCCAACACGGGCAGCGATGATCAATTCAAAGTACTGCTTTTTGATGCCAGTAATATCAGCAATGCTGAACAGTTAAAAGAGCTTTATGAATTTTTCCACACGGTTGCACGCCGCGTAGAAAAATCAGGCCGTGTGGTTGTGGTTGGTCGCACGCCAGAAAACATCACTGATATCGAATTTGCAATGGCTCAGCGTTCGCTTGAAGGCTTTGTAAAATCAGTGGGTAAAGAATTTAAGCGCGGTATCACAGCGCAGCTGATTTATGTTGAAGAAGGTGCAGAACAAAACCTAGATTCGACCTTACGCTTTTTTACCTCAGCACGTTCAGCTTATGTGTCAGGACAAGTGGTGCGCGTCAGTAAGGGCAGCTCAGTCGATGTTGATTGGAATCAGCCTTTAGGTGGCAAGACTATGCTAGTAACTGGCGCAAGTCGCGGTATTGGCGAAGCCATCGCTCGTGTATTGGCTCGCGAAGGGGCGCATGTTATCTGTCTTGATGTACCGCAGCAGCAAGCTGACCTACAGAAAGTCGCTAATGAAATCAGTGGCTCTGCTTTGACGGTAGATATCACTAGCGAAGATGCTGGTGCAGAAATCGCTGACGCTGCCCAAAAACGTGGCGGCCTCGATTCAATTATCCATAATGCTGGCGTGACTCGTGATAAGACGTTGGCTAAGATGGATGAGAAAAAGTGGAATATGGTCATCGATATCAACTTGGGCAGTATCGCTAGATTGAACCGTTACTTGTTGGACAATGACGTACTCAAAGAAAACGCACGTATCGTATGTGTGTCGTCAATCTCAGGTATTGCAGGCAACATGGGTCAAACCAACTATGCCACGTCGAAAGCAGGTGTGATTGGTTTGGTTAACGCAACTGCCAAGCAATTAGAAGACAACGCTAAAGGCATGACGATCAATGCAGTCGCTCCTGGTTTCATCGAAACACAAATGACCGAAGCCATTCCATTTGCTATTCGTGAAGCGGGTCGCCGCATGAACTCGATGAGCCAAGGTGGCTTACCAGTAGATGTGGCTGAGACCATCGCATGGTTCGCTTCACCTGCGTCTGGCGGTCTAAATGGCAACACGGTTCGCGTCTGTGGTCAAAGCTTACTTGGTGCATAATGTTGATTAATTAATAGGTATGTGTGAGAAGTAAGGTGCAGATAGAGACAGTAGTTGTATGATACGAGCTATTATTTCTGATTGGTATCACATATGCTTACGAAATAATCGCTAATAAATTATAATAAAGCTGCCCAAGGGTGGCTTTTTTATGATAAAAACACAAGAACCAACCGCCAAACTATTTTTTGCTATTAGAAATACTCATGAGGTTGACTAAATATAATGCTTATTAGATGATTTAATAGTAGGCTTTAGTCAATGACGCCAAAATGTCTTTATATACGTTACAGAACTTGTTTAAGCCACACTTAGGATTTATTTATGTCAGACAAACATTATGATGCGTTGCCAAAGGCGCACACCACCTATGCCAATATTGTCAAAAGCTTATTGCCTATTGGTAATGGTGGCAAGGTCAGTAGAGACCAATTGCCGCAATCTACTTATTACGTAGATGACTTGCATATCGATCAAGAAAACCTAAATGACTATCGCAAAATTTGCGGCTTTGCAGATGATGGTAAAGTCCCAGCGACTTACTTTTCGGTATTGTCACAAACGTTGCAGATGAACATGATGGTCAAAGAGCCATTTCCATTTGCTATGCTAGGTCTTGTTCACGTCGATAATAGCGTCACTCAGTACCGCCCAATCGGAGAGCGCGAGACGGTAGCCATGTCAGTCACTTTTGATAACCTGCGCGATCATGCTCAAGGTCAGCAGTTTGACTTTGTGACTATCGTAAAGTCGGAAGACGAAGTGATTTGGGAAGGAACATCGACTTACTTATCACGCAGCAAAAAAGCCAGCAGTAGCAAAGATAAAAAAGGTACACCGCGTCCAGTTTTGGTCAAGCCAGACGTACATGAAGAAGGTGTTCATAGTATTTTTGAAGTGCCTGAAGACATCGGTCGTCGTTATGCCTTTGTATCAGGTGATTTTAATCTGATTCATTTACATCCATTATCAGCGCGTGCGTTTGGTTTTCCGAAAGCGATTGCACATGGTATGTGGTCAAAAGCCAAGAGTCTTGCTCTGATGGGTGATCTGCCTGATGCTTATACCATTGATGTCGCATTCAAACTGCCTATCTTTTTGCCAGCTGAAGTAGAGCTGATCGCTGAGCCAGTCGCACAGCTGACAAATACAGACGATACTTGTGAGTTTGGACTGTATAGCTCTAAAAACAACAAGCCGCATCTGTCTGGTGTTGTGACACTAAAGCGTGACAGCAAGTAGCATACAGCGTCATAAAACGTCTATATTAATAGCCATATTTAACGAACATATTTATCATTATGACTTCACAAGAAATGACTTCACAAAAAAATGCAACAAACACCAATCAAACGGATGGCTCAGTAGAGACTGATACCATCGCTGCTAATGATAGCAACGCTGACCGTGATGCTGACAATGGCATTGATTTGGTATCTATCTTTGAGCCTTATTTTCGTCCAGATGCAAACACCATTGTATGCGGTGCGTTAGATGACGAAAAAGTCGTCGCCTTAGCGAAAGCTGGCATTGAGCTGGTCATCAATTTGCAGCCTGATGATGAATTGAGCTTTGATGAGTCGGCAGCAGTTGAGCGAGCAGGTATGTATTATGAACATCTGCCAATCAGCGGTGCTAAAGAGTTAAAGCAGCTCAAAATATTGGCATTTGATAATATATTGCGTCAGTACCATGGCAAAAAAATCGCCATGCACTGTGGGTCGGGCAACAGAGTGGGGGCTGCTATGGCTCTACGGGCAGGATGGTTGCGCGGGCGTAAGATGGATACGGCTATGGCGCGTGGGCATAGCCACGGTCTGACCAGTCTCGAACAAGAAGTTCATAATCGATTGCTCGTACCACGTTAAAATATAAACAGGTGTGACAATAAAAAAGGCGACCAATAGGTGGCCTTTTTTATTGGTTCACCATTCATTTATACTGGTTCGAATACTTTTTATAGTCAAAGAAATCCTTGTGCAATCTATAATCGGCTAGCTTGTATCCGTTTTAGACTTCTTTGACTATAGCTTACGTATTACTATCATCTTAAAAATAGAATAATTCATATCACTGGAGTAAGGTAATAATAATGGATCATAATATAGAAAATTCTAATACATCTATAAACGCTGACTTTCAAAACAAATTACAGCAATTGCTGACAGATTTACAGCTTGATGATGCACCTGCTGGCGGGGCTGTGGCCGTGTATCAAGCAGGTCAGTGCATTGCTCAGGCGAGTGTGGGCTTGGCGCGTCCAGATATGTCATGGCGGCCCGATAGCTTAGCGATTAATTTTTCGACGGGTAAAGGGGTGTTGGCGACGCTGGTGCATGTGTTGGTTTCGCAGCAGCTGCTTGAGTATGACGAACCCATTGCACATTACTGGCCAGCCTTTGCTGCAAACGGAAAGGACCAAATTACTTTGCGACAAATCATGTCTCATCAGGCTGATTTGTTTTCGATTCAGAGTCTCGATGTCGATAGTAAGATGGTGCTTGATTGGCATACCATGCTGAGCCATATTGCGGACATGCCTATCACACAACCTGAGGATGCAGCATCGTATGACAGCGCTTATAGTGCATTGGTCTACGGTTGGATATTGGGCGGCGTCGTAGAGGCGGTCACTCATCTGTCATTAGCCGAGGCATTGCGCCGTTATTTAACAGCACCTTTGGGCATTGCAGACAGCTGCTATTTTGGTGTGCCAGATAGTAAAGTAGATCAGGTGGCAAAACTGGCCAAAAACTTTGTGGCATCCACTGAAGACAACACGCAACTGCGTAATAAACGTCAAAAACCCACGCTAAAAGCCGACTCACAAAGCACTTTACATACTTATGCGAGCCTGCCCAGTTATGCTTGCTGGCAGCAGCAATCCTTAGTTGATAGCAAAGTGACAGACCCGAGTAAAGACAGTGAGCAAAATAAATTGCCGATACTGGACACGGCTCATATCAGTCGTTTGTACTTCAATACCAGTCAGCTTAATCTAAAAAACTATAAGGCAGCGTTGATACCTGCTGGCAAACAAGCGCTTGATTATCATAATCGTCAGACGCTACAAGCTGTCATTCCAGCGGCGAACGGTGTCGCTTCAGCTCAGGCGCTGGCAACTATCTACGCAATGCTAGCCAATGGTGGCGTTTGGCAAGGAAAGACGCTTATTGATAGCACAACCTTTGAACAGCTATCCACACCACAAGTCTCAGGACTAGATGCTGTCATGCCAGCAGCGATGCAGTGGCGATTGGGCTATCATAGATTGTTTAGCGTATGCAGTCATAACAGCAACAATGATAAGAAAGTTGATCCTGCATTATCAGGGTTTGGACATATGGGGTATAACGGCTCGGTTGCTTGGTGTGACCCTGAGCGCCAATTGTCATTTGCCTTTATTCATAATTTTGATACCACTATGCTCAATGATATTCGTCAGTTTGCATTGACAGAAGCAGTCTTGAGCTGGGTAGAAGAGATGCAATAATATTCTTATTAGCGAAATAATAGCTACAAGCAGCGTTGATAATCAATGCTGCTTATTTTGGTGTCATTTTAAGCAATTTCGTTGCGCTTAGACCGTGGATAAAAATGGAAGTCAAAATCACAATTGAACAAACAATCCACAGTTTGAGTGCATCTTTATCAGCGAAGAAGCCTTGATTGAGCGCATAGGACAGATAATATAAAGTACCGATACCGCGAATACCTAATGCTGATATCGCGTATTTTTCGGTACGAGGTAAGTTCAATCCTGATAGTGCAATAAAACCACCAATCGGACGTATAAGGAGTAAGAAGGTAAAGCTGACGATATAGACACGCCATGTCAGCTCAATATCAGCCTGTAATCCTTGGCCAAGGAACATACCAAAGATAACCAGTACCAATGACATCAATAAACCTTCTGATTGCTCAGCAAAGTCATGCAGTTTTTGATGATAAGTATGCTTGCACTCGGAGCGTCGAAAGGCAAAAGCAGCCACAAAGACGGCGATAAACCCATAACTGTGTACATACTCTGCTAATCCGTATGCTACAAGTGTCAGGGCGATGACCACATAGCCTTGAGAAATAGTAGTGTCTTGGCTATATTTCGAAAATACCAGCTTTGCCATGACTTTACCCACGACGATACCAACCACCAAACCTGCGCCAATTTTCCACAGTACATCATGGGTAAACCACGACCAAAGCATCTCACTAGTGAAGCTATTACCCTCGCTAAACGCTTCCGCTATTTTTATAGCCAAATAAACGAAAGGGAACGCCAGTCCATCGTTAAGTCCTGCCTCTGACGTTAAGGTAAAGCGCGGTGTGTCTTCGCCGCCCGTATTAGGTGGCCCTACCTGAATGCTCGACGCCAACACTGGATCAGTTGGGGCAAGTACGGCGCCCAATAAAATAGCCGCTCCAAGGCTCAAACCAAACGCATAATATCCCAAAATGGCCATCGCAAAGATACCAATCGGCATGGTAATCAGTAATAGGCGTACTGTTGGCCTCCACAATCGCCAAGACAGCTTGGTATCAATCTTAATACCAGCGCCCACCAATGATACGAGCACCACGATTTCGGTTAATTTTTCGATGATTAAACCGTTATCCATCGGATCTAAAAATGATAAGGTCGTCCACCAATAGCCCATGATTAGGCCGAAGCTGACCTGTAGCATCGGTAAGGAGACGGGCGTGCGTTTAAACATAATAGGAAACAACGCTCCTAGTAAGAAAGCGACACCGCAAATTAATAAGAATAAATTATAGTTTTCGATCATAAGGAGTAGGCACGTCGTGATTTTTAAGGGGGCAGTTTTGATAACCCTTATCATGACGTTTAAAAATATTTATTACCGCAAAAAATCGTTATTAAAACGTCTGCTACGTTGTTTTTTGGTGAAAAAAAGCCTGCATAAGATATGCAGGCTTTTCATAGGTATTCAGGTTTATGTGTTTTAAGATAGTTTATTTACCTTAAAACACAGTATGCACATTTTAGCGTTCTACTTGGCTCACATCACGGACAGCACCAGTATCGGCACTGGTCGTCATAGCAGCATAGGCACGTAGCGCAGGGGTTACATGACGATCACGGCTCACAGGTTTCCATGCATCGCGTCCGCGTGCTTCCATTGCGTCTCGGCGAGCGGCCAAGTCGGCATCACTGACTTGCATGTTGATAGTACGGTTTGGGATGTCGATATGGATAGTATCACCTTCTTCAACCAGACCGATGGCACCACCTTCGGCTGCTTCAGGGCTGGCATGACCGATTGATAGGCCTGATGTCCCACCAGAGAAGCGACCATCGGTGAGTAGGGCACACTCTTTACCCAAGCCTTTAGACTTTAGGTAAGTCGTTGGGTAAAGCATTTCTTGCATACCCGGGCCGCCTTTAGGGCCTTCATAGCGGATGATGACCACATCACCGGCAACGATATCATCAGCCAACACTGCTGCGACAGCATCATCTTGTGACTCAAATAGGCGCGCGCGACCAGTAAATACTAAGATGCTTTCGTCAACGCCTGCGGTTTTTACCACACAGCCACGCTCTGCGATATTGCCATACAATACGGCCAAGCCGCCATCTGTAGAATAGGCATGTTGGGCACTACGGATACAGCCAGACTCGCGGTTGACGTCGAGGTTTGACCACTCTTTCGATTGTGAAAACGCTTCAGTGGTACGTACGCCACCAGGTGCTGCAAGGAAGCGTGCGCGCGCCTCAAGGTTATCAGCGTTCATGATATCCCACCTATCAATAGCAGCTTTCATCGTTGGACTATGAATGGTCGGTACGTCAGTGCTCAGTAATCCAGCACGATCAAGCTCGGCCAGTAAGGCAAAGACACCGCCCGCACGATGCACATCTTCCATATGGTATTTTTGTGAGGCAGGGGCTACTTTTGCAAGGCAAGGAACACCACGGCTTAGACGGTCAATATCATGCATTTTAAAGTCGATTTCTGCTTCATTAGCAGCCGCTAACAGATGCAAAATAGTATTGGTCGAGCCGCCCATCGCAATATCTAAGGTCATCGCATTTTCAAAAGCCGCTTTGCTAGCGATTGAGCGTGGCAATACTGAATCATCATCTTGCTCATAACGGCGTTTGGCCAATGACACAATGGTGCGACCTGCTTCTAAGAATAGCTCACGGCGTAGTGAGTGAGTGGCTAGTAGCGAGCCATTACCCGGTAATGCCAAGCCTAAAGCTTCAGTCAAACAATTCATCGAGTTGGCAGTAAACATACCAGAGCATGAACCACAAGTCGGGCAGGCTGAGGCTTCGATAGCGGCCACATCTTCATCACTAATGCTGTCATCAGCGGCATCCATCATTGCATCGACGAGGTCAAGTTTGCGAACAGCACTGCTGTCACTACTATCCGTATTATGGCTCTTACCAACGGTACTGGCTAAGATTTTGCCTGCTTCCATTGGGCCACCTGAGATAAACACCACTGGAATGTTAAGGCGCATGGCGGCCATCAACATACCCGGCGTGATTTTATCGCAGTTAGAAATACACACTAACGCATCCGCGCAGTGAGCATTGACCATATACTCGACAGAGTCAGCAATCAGGTCGCGACTTGGTAGCGAGTACAACATACCGCTATGACCCATCGCAATACCATCATCGACTGCAATAGTGTTGAATTCTTTGGCAACGCCGCCTGCTTGCTCAATCTCACGCGCGACCAGCTGTCCAAGGTCTTTTAGATGCACATGACCAGGTACAAATTGGGTAAATGAGTTGGCAATGGCAATGATTGGCTTGCCAAAGTCGCCATCAGTCATGCCAGTTGCACGCCATAATGCACGCGCGCCTGCCATATTACGACCACCAGTAGAGGTTTTTGAGCGATAATCCATGTGATATTCCTTACAAATAGGCGGGGTTGTTAAAGTGTGCACCCTCAGTTTTAATAGAGATAGTGTGCTTTTTATAGAGAGTGAGGACTAGTGAATAATTCTAGGTTGTTACCATACCATTAGATATGAATACCTAAAAACAATTCGTTGCTTATGATAAATGATGAGTCAAAAAAGTGCTATTCAAGACGCTCTAGTATCGCTGTCTCAAACCACGGCAGCTCAACTTTATCTGCATCCAGTTTGGCGATAATCACTAACGCATGAGTCGACGGCAAAAGCTGATAGTCGCCACTCACATCGATGTTCATAATCTGATCGTTGGTTGGCGCTTGTTCATCGATACTGACCAGTGTCTGCTGAGTGTTTTTATAGAGTACATCCACTCGGCCAAAAAACTGCCAGTCTTTAAAAGCCGCCGTAATCGCGTCTGCGGCTTCCTTGGTATATATCTGCTGCGTCTCTTTGCCTGTATTGGTCCAATGTAGACGTACTGCTAGTTGCAGACTCTCACTAAAGACAACCAATGAGCCAATGACTTTAACATGCCACGGACTACTCAATAGCGCTTCACTAATACCAATGAATTGAGCAGCTTCATGAGCTGTCATTGGTATATTGAATTTAGCCAGTAGCGCAGGTGTGAGTGGATGTGTCTGTTTAATTACATCATCTAAACTGTCGTAATGATATAGAAAGGGCAGTGGGAGGTCTTGAGTGACTGTTTTTTTGCTGATTTTACAGTTATGAATCCGCCAAGCGATTGTTTTATCAGTTAATGCGTCTGCCAAAATAATGGTATTAGGCGCAAGGGTTTGCGCGTTATTATTAGCATTGGTTTGCTCCGCATCGTTCGCAGACACTGTGTCATCGGATATAGAGGTTGATGGCGTATCATTAAGTATGGAATGAGCGTGATTGTCATCTGATTGAGTCGTCAAGGTAGGCGAGTCCATAAACATCATGTTATTAAAATAGAGGGTTAATATAACATTTTAAGGGCATGGCTCGCTAATAAATTGGTGAGTTATGGCACTCAATGTATGAATTATAGATTCTGATTAAACACTTGATAATACCTTGTACTCAACTTATATTTCGTCCACTATATGACAGACGCTTTCATCTATTTTAGATAACTATGAAGCAAGTAATTGACTAATAATAAAACCCTCAAAGGAAAAATAATGACTGAATTGAATCAACAAACTACTTATGATGACAACAACATTTTTGCCAAAATGCTAGACGGTGATATTCCCTATCATAAGGTGTATGAAGATGATAAAACCCTTGCCTTTATGGATATCATGCCACAAGCAGAAGGCCATGTATTGGTCATACCAAAACAGAAGGCCGTTGATTTAGCCGATCTGGAGCCTGAATATGCTGCTGCGGTGTTAATGACGTCTAAGAAAGTCATGCAAGCCCAGCGCCAAGTGTTTGCGCGCGAAGGAATTATTCAAATGCAATTAAATGGTGCGCAGGCAGGGCAGACAGTGTTTCATTATCATATACATTTGATTCCTAGCAGTATTCATGAGCTGGGTCGCCATGCCGCTGTGATGGCTGACCAAGAGCAGTTGGCCAATTTGGCTAAGCAGTTGGCAGCGGTGATTGATGCTGAATAAATAAAATACAATCAGAGATTAGGGCGTGTCTTCAATTCACCCGATAGTCATCTAAATGGGCTAAAAATGGCTAAATCTTGCCAAACATCGTCAAATAGCTGGTTAATATCCCGATATTATCTGCGCTATTTTTCTTGTTTGACGGCAATTTATCACCATTTTTGAAATGAAGACACGCCCTAGAAACATTAATATCGCTTGAGATGTCAGTTATAAATCTCAAATAGGTCTATATCAATAAAAAGGTAGCTAACAAGCTGCCTTTTTTTTATTGCTTGGTAATAGTCATGTAACAATCTTTGAAGTAATGTTACGAATCCAGTGCTTACCTAGGGTTTCTGAAAGGAGTGTGATAAAAATCATACCTATCTACGTTCGTTTGATTCATTTTGAGGACATTATTTTTTATGAGTAAATTACCTCGTTCGACTATTTTACTGCCAGTGTTTGTGCCAGCAGCGATTATTATGCTGTTATTGGTGGTTGGTACGGCTATCAACCCTGATGCAGCGGGAGCGCTGTTCAGTGATGTGCTGAATTTTACCACCGAAACGTTTGGTTGGTTTTATATGCTGGCAGTAGCATTGTTCTTATTATTTATTATCGCATTGGCCTTTTCGCCTTATGGCAGTATCAAGCTAGGCCCTGATCATGCTGAGGCGGAGTACGGATTCCTTGAATGGTTTGCCATGCTGTTTTCGGCAGGTTACGGGATTGCGCTACTGTTTTATGGGGTAGCGGAACCAGTAATGCACTTTTCTAGTCCGCCAATGTCGGATCCGCAGACTATTGCTGCGGCAAAAGAGGCGATGCAAATTGCGTATTTCCATTGGGGTTTTCATATTTGGGCAATTTATGGTGTCGTTGGTTTATCACTAGCTTATTTTGCATTTCGTCATGGTCTACCACTATCAATACGCTCGACGCTGTACCCGATTATTGGTGACAGGATTCATGGCCCTATCGGTCATACAGTCGATGTGTTTGCGATATTGGGTACGATGTTTGGTATTGCTACCAGTCTTGGCTTGTCGGTGTCGCAAATCAATGCGGGGTTGAATTATTTACTGCCAGATATTATTCCAGTGAATACGACCGTACAGGTGATAGCCATTGCCTTGGTGACCGCCGCGGCATTGGTATCGGTGTTGGCAGGTATGGATAAGGGTGTAAAACGCTTATCTATTTTAAATATGCTATTAGCAACTGCGTTGATGCTGTTCGTATTTGTCGTCGGTCCGACCATTTTTATCTTGAATGCCTTTATGGAAAATACGGGTAGCTATCTGGGTAACATCGTTGAACGTACCTTTAGCTTGCAGGCATACGAGAATAGCAATTGGATCGGCAGCTGGACTTTATTTATTTTTGCATGGACGATTGCATGGGCACCTTTTGTAGGTCTGTTTATCGCCAAGATTAGCCGTGGTCGTACTATTCGCGAGTTTGTACTTGGTGTCATGCTGGTACCGACTTTCTTTACGTTCTTCTGGTTTTCGGTGTTTGGTGATACCGCGCTACACATGATTATGGTCGATGGTTATACCTCATTAATCAGTGAAGTACAAAACAACCAAGCGATTGCTTTGTTTAAACTGTTAGAGAATCTACCGTTTACTGAATTTGTGTCGTCGTTGACCATTTTATTGATTATTACCTTTTTTGTGACGTCATCGGATTCTGGCTCATTGGTAATCGACTCGCTAGCGGCAGGTGGTCGCAGTGATACACCATGGTGGCAGCGTAGCTTTTGGGTAGTGACTGAAGGTGCTGTCGCAGCAGTATTGCTACTTGCAGGTGGTTTAGAAGCCCTACAAACAGCGGCTATCGTTAGTGCGTTACCATTTGCGATTATTATTCTGATCTCTATGTTTGGTATGTGGCGTGCGCTGCGTATCGAAGGACATCGTAATCAAAGCCTTGGTAATGACAACAGACTGCCGCCGCATTTACTCAAACCGTCTGCATGGCGCGAGCGTATTGATTATATGACCGATAAGCCAACGCGTGACAAGGTTCTTAGCTATATCAAAGAAGTGGTTATGCCTTCGATGATGGAGGTGTCGTCTAAATTTGCAGAAACCGGCTGGACGATTGAGGTCAACTATGACGCGGTCAATAACCGAGCCGTATTAGAGCTACAGCGCGGTGACGATGTTGAATTTTGGTATGAGGTGCGCCTATCTGAGCATGATGCGCCTGATTATTATACTGAAGACAGTGCAGATACCTTGCCACAAGAGCATCATCATCGCGCTGAGGTGTATCTACGCCGTGGTGGTCAGACCTATGACTTATACGGCTACAAATCTGAATCAGTGATTAATGATATTATTGATCAGTTTGAGAAGTATTTACATTTCCTCAATGTATCGCCTGATAGTCTACCGTGGCGCATGCAAGAGCATGATGATGACATCACACTAGAGCAGGGCAGTGTGCTTGATAAATAATACATGGAATGTATTAAAAACGAGTAATGCTTATGCAAGCTATTCACGTTAATCGCTTGCATTATGTGCACGAATCCTTAGAATAACGGCTTGTTTTCCTTACAAATCAAGCCGTTTTTTATGACTATTGATTCTCCTGTTTTACCTTCTTCTTCGACTTTGTCTGACCATCCGCTATTGCAGCCATTAAATATCGGTGGCCTGACGATTGAAAACCGTTTGATGGTCGCACCGATGGCAGGCGTGACGGACAATCCTTTCCGCCGATTGTGCAAGTCATTTGGCGCAGGTCATGCGGTCAGTGAAATGATCATCGCTGATACGGCCCTTTATGCGCGCAAAAAATCCTTGTACCGTGCTAATTTTGACAATGAGATTGCGCCTATTTCGGCACAGATAGCAGGTGCTGAGCCGGACAAACTGGCTGAAGCGGCTCGTTATCAGATTGATAATGGTGCACAGATTATTGATATCAATATGGGTTGCCCAGCCAAAAAGGTCTGTCGTAAGCTTGCAGGATCTGCATTGTTGCAAGACGAAGATTTGGTCGCGCGATTGTTAGATGCAACGGTCAATGCCGTTGATGCACCTGTCACGCTAAAGACACGTCTAGGTTTTGAAAACGGTCGTGAAAACATCTTACGAGTCGCCAAGCGTGCTGAGCAGGCAGGTATTGCAGCGATTGCTATTCACGGACGTACGCGTGAAGACATGTACACAGGCAATGCACGCTATGAGCTAATACGCGAAGTCAAAGAAAGTATTAGTATTCCTGTCATTGCCAATGGCGATATCGATAGCGCACAAAAAGCCCAACACGTGTATGAGATGACAGGCTGTGATGCGGTGATGATTGGGCGTGCTGCACAAGGGCAACCATGGATATTTCGCGATATTGAGCATTTTTTGCGTACTGGCGAGCGTCTGGAGGCACCAAGCGTTAGTGAGATAAAAGAGATCGTACTGGCCCATTTGCAAGAGCTTTATGATTTCTATGGGGAGTACTCAGGCTGCCGTATCGCTCGCAAACATATTGCATGGTATACGACAGGTATTCCAAACTCTAACGCCTTTAGACAGGCGATGTATGGCGAAGAAAGCACGGCTGGACAGTTTAAAGTGGTCGAGACTTTTTTGCAGGCGCACGAATAACAAACGCTTAAATCTTGTTTTATAAACTCATGCTAATTACTTTTAATAGTGCTTTTTACGTACTGCCTTTTGATAGCTCTTTTATCTAACAGCTATGCTTTATCAATTGGCACAGTATGATTGTCAGTATCAGACGGTTTCTCAGGCGCAGGTTTTCTATTTTGCCAAGGGAATCGACCTTCTAGTTCAACCTGTAACGATAAGCTTAAAAAGGTTCGAATCAGTACGATAAAACCTAGCACCAATACGCTGCGTAGCGATGGCTCGGTGACGACTGTAGCCACGATATCAGCGGCAATCAGCACTTCTAACCCCAACAATATAGACTTGCCTACGGTCTGTCTGATTTCAACATAAGTATCATTATTGAAATGACCAGACGCTCGAAAAGCCCTATATAAAGCAAGAAATAGCCCAAAAAACATAATGAGGACGCCAATGACTTCGATCATTTTAGCAATTATGTCGATATAGTGAGTTAGTGTGTCTATCAAAGCAGGTACTCCTCATAATTAATCAAAAAAAGCTTAGCACTTAGCACTTAGCACTTAGTAATTAACAATAAGCTAAAAATGTATTTATAAATATTTATGTTGACGACGAAATTTGTAAAGATCCCGTCAGCTAACGCCCACTATGGTTTTGTTCACTCCATACAACATTTTTTTGCTATGCTATAACCGAATACCAATAACTATAGAATAAACGAAAAGGACTTTTTATGGCCAATCTCTCGAAAAAAGCAATCACCAAAGCCGTCAAAGGCAAGAATATTATCATCACAGGCGCTTCAAGTGGTATCGGCGAGCGTACGGCTTTTTTGCTCAGTGAATGTGGCGCGCATGTTATTTTGCTGGCCCGTACTGAAGATAAGCTAAAAATGGTCAAGGAAAATATTGAAACGCTTGGCGGCGCGGCTAGCTACTATCCATGCGACCTTACCAATATGGATGAGATTGAAAAAACCAGTGAAAAGATTTTGGCTGACTTTAAACATGTCGATGTACTAGTCAACAATGCAGGACGTTCGATTCGTCGTTCAGTGCATGAGTCGGTCAACCGTTTTCATGACTTTGAACGTACCATGGAGATTAATTATTTTGGCGCCGTCAAAATAATTCTTGGCTTCTTGCCAACGATGATTGGTCGCCAGACTGGTCAAATCGTGAATATATCTTCAATTGGGGTATTGGCAAATAGTCCTCGCTTTTCAGCGTATGTCGCGTCAAAGGCTGCCTTAGATGCATTTAGTCGCTGTTTGGCTGCTGAAGTCAAAGGCGATAACATCAAAGTAACCAATATCTTTATGCCACTTGTACGTACCCCAATGATTGCGCCAACCAAGCTATACCGTTATATGCCAGCATTGATGCCTGACGAAGCAGCAATGATGGTTGCAAAAGCCATCGTTCATAAGCCAAATAGCATTGCTAGTAATATGGGCAAATTTGCGTCAGCTACTTACTCATTGGCACCAGCGATCAATGTTGGCATTCAATCGATAGGCTATCGTATTTTCCCAAGCACCCGCGCTGGATTGACTACCGATAAGAAGTTAAACCTTGCTCAGCGTGCTTTTGCCAGAATCCTTCCTGGTGAGTATCATTAAAACAGTAGATTGATTGGCTCTGATATAAGATCAAAGAGGATACTGCGGTATCCTTTTTTAGTACCTTAAGAGATATTAATACTTATATGAAAGGGTAGAGCAGTGGTGCTTTTTAGATATCTGATGACCAATGCGACGAGGTTGTTAGGCGCTGTAGGGTTTTACTTTTAGCACCTTAGAATAAAAGCTTCGTTTACGAGGCTAACCAAGGCGGTTGGGAATATAGTAAAATTGAGTTGCTATGGTCTAATTATTAAGCTTTGCACATCCGAAAAATCCTAACAGCCACATAAATGCACATTGATCACTCATTCTCTGAGTGTTAAAAAATCCACATAAGATAATTTGAAGAGGTAAGAATGTTAGTTAAATTGTTACGAGAAGGTCTAGGACGAATTATTGCTGGTATAAGTGTCATGACACAAGGTAATGCTATGAAACGCACTGAAGAAGAACAAGCTCGCGTTAATAAGGCTTGTGAAGGTTTATCATTGTATCAATTTCAATCTTGTCCTTTTTGCGTCAAAGTACGTCGTCAAATTCATAAGTTGAATGTACCTATTGAGCTTCGAGATGCAAAAAACAATGAGCAATTTCGCAATGAGCTTGCTGAAAATGGTGGGCGGATAAAAGTGCCTTGTTTACGTATTCAAGAAAACGAAGATGTCCAATGGATGTATGAATCTAGTGATATCAATGCTTATTTACAACAGCGTTTTGGCTAGTATCTATTTGATAGATTGATGCTTTAATCTAGGGCGTGTCTTTAATTCACTCGATATAGTCATTGCACTATGAAAGTATGACTGCGTTAACCTCGCTTGAAGTATTTAATATACGTCTACACTCGGTTGCCTTGTACTACTTTTAAATTGAATCGACTATAGTCATGTGAAGGGGCTAAATATCGTCAAATAGCTGGTCAATATCTCGATATTATCTGCGCTATTTTTCTCGTTTGACGGCAATTTATCTCCATTTTTGAAATGAAGACACGGCCTAGTTTCCTCTCCAAAATCATTTAACATAAACTCTATTCTTGCGCATGAAATTGGACATATAAAAAACGATAGCACTCACGGTAAATTTTTCTATAACCATTTATCAATAGTCCATCAAAATACTATTATGAGGCAATTATACAAGAATTCTATTGCTCGTCATCCAAGCAAAGAACATGGAGGAAATTTTGGTAATTAGATCACTTATACCATTTTTATTTTTTTGCTTAGCAGCAGCTTGTAGCAGTGAAGTAAAACAACCATTCAGTTTGGATTATCTATACAGTGCAGAGCCTACAGCTGATGCTCTGAAAGCTATTGAATCGTTATGGTCACCGAGTGTTGTGGTTGCCACCTTATAGTCCGGATCTAAATCCTATTGAGAAAAAATGGGCAGAGGTAAAAAAATTAAGACAAGGGTGGTTAGAACATGACCTAACTCGCTTATTTAGCAATGTCTGTTGTTACAACTTTAAAGTGGATTGACTATAGACAAACTGACAGAGAGTTAATGAAAGAGCTTATACTAAGTTTAGGTGGTGTAATGTCAAAAGATGACACTAAAAATTCTATTACAGACAGTTATGAGAGATAAAAATATGTCTTTTAAGAAAGGTTTAATTGCAGTCATTGTATTATTTATTAGTTTGGGTTGTGCGTTAGCAGCTATTGATTACATCCGTATCGCGCAAGAAAAAAAATTGTCTAGCAGTGAGCATGAACTTTATTCTAAAGAGAAGGTGGTATATGAGAACAACCCTTTGGACAATAGCGGAATAGAAGAGACTACTAGCTCCTTAGAAGCATCTGACGAAATGGATCAAGAGTTAATGAATCTTAAATTGGTAGATTCTAACTATCGTTATACAGACTTACCTAGTTTGGAAGCACATCTTAAAAAAATAAATAGTGAATTAAAAAAACGCCTTCCGTTCAAAATTCCTGATGGCGAAATAATACATATGAACATTGAACCTTACAATCAGACTGTTTATTATAAATTAGATCGAAGTTTTGATGAAGAAAATATTGAATATTATAGGGACATTCTTAAGAGCGATTCTTCTATTAAAAAACTTTGCTATAGTTTTTATATTTCTAACTACAAAATGGCTAATAACGTTATCGTTGACTTAATATTTAATGGATTAGATGGAAACCCAGTAGCATCTGTTAGTTTAGACAGAGAAAGATGCTCTTGATGCTGTTGTTTGATGCTAAAATTATCTTTTATCACCTGGTTATAGTATGTATAAGGCGGCACATAATGGTTTGGGAAATGTAATTGAAGCTGTAACAGGTTCTAACACCTCTAATTACAAAGGCAGCCCTCCCTCAATTGATGAGGTTGACGCTGTTTATGGAATAAGGGAAAATTAATTTGAAAAATGAGTTAATCAATATTGCATTAGTCTTAGGATCTTTTCTATTAATCGGCAATTTCACTATTTTCCCATTTATTTTTCACTCTAAAGATATTGAGAATCTCTGTCATGAGTTATCAATCAATGCGAAAGCAGAAAATATTGAGAACATAAAATTTCTTGCAGAGAAGAAAGGTTTTTCACTTAGTGTTAATAATAAAGATCAGAAATTAACGATTTATGATAAAAGGACAATGGGGAAGCTTACTTGCCATATAGATTATAGTGAGAATGACATAAAAATTGAATATTTTTCAGACTGATTGAGTAGTCATTGCTTATTCTCCAGTTAGTGGATTATAAGCACTTAGGCATACTTCAAATCGCTGGAGGTTTTTATGCATTTTTCGTGTATATGGGTTAAGTTTATAAGTAATTTAAAGAGCTATTTTAGCTTTCATAGGATTGTTTATTCTAGGCATGTTTGCCTGTCTAATACAATTGCTTTTATTGGTATACCCTAGTAGAACCGCTAAATAAGACCTCTATTTGAGCTAATGAACCACTCAAAATAGACCGATATAATGGAACCACTTAAATTAGCTATGATTACTCGGTACAAAATTTTAACCAAATACTTGCCACAGTATCCAAAATAACCCTGCCACAACGACAGCGATAACCAGCAACCGTTTCATCCAATAAGGCAGTAGTGGTTTTTTATATCCCAAGTCATCAAGCTGACTCTCTACACCATCCTGTAGGTTCTTAAACGATTTACCTGTCTTATTGGCTTTGAGACGATTTTTGACCAATTTATCAGATTTATCTTCCGTTTCTGGTTCTCTATCAAAACTAATAGCCTGATTCGGAATACCTTGCTTGTTGGCGATAGTATTGAGCTTCTGCTGCTGCTTTACCTTTAGCTGTGTCTCATAAGCATCAATCCTATCCTTGGCGTCATTCATACTGATATTTTCGTCTGCCGCCAAGGTTTTGATGGCCATTACCAAGTTGTTTTTTTCGATCATCATCATGACATCTCTTGGCAACTTTGTATTGACCGGCTTTGCGCTGGGGTCGGGGTTAAACATGACTGTCCTTATTGCGGCGTATGAGTGTGAATGAGTAATATGGCTCATTATAACCATGTTAGATAAGCAATGTTCAAGCAAAAAAATACCGCAATCACCTTAATGACTGCGGTATTTTACTATCTATCTTTATCAGCATTTCTGCCAATCTTCGATAAATTATAAATCTTTCCAACGTTGGATAGACTCTTTGATGACTTCTTTGGCTTCTGCAACATCACCCCAAGATTCAACAACCGTAGTACCTGGTTTTTTCAGGTCTTTATAATGGCTGAAATGGAACTCTAATTGGTTGATTAGCTGCTTTGGTAGATCTTCTAAGCTGTTGTAAGCATTGCCTGTGTCACGGTCGTCAGCAGGGACGACAACGATTTTGTCATCTACTTCGCCATCATCGACGAACTTCATGACACCGATTACTTTGGCTTTTAAGAAAATGCCTGTCGGTAATGGTTGCTCAGTAAGCAATAATACATCTAACTCATCGCCATCTTCATCAAGCGTTTGTGGGATAAAGCCATAGTTGCAAGGTTTGGCAAAAATCTGTGGATCAATACGATCAAGCTCAAATACGGCTAGTTCGCGATTCCATTCGATTTTGTGGCTGCTACCAGCTGGAATTTCTACTACTACGTTGATGATGCCGCCATCTACGTCGCCTGCGTCTAGAATTTTATTAAAATCAGCCATAAAATGCTCCAGTTCTATTTTGTTTTAAATATTCGAATAATATATAAGGGTTGGGCTGCAATATTGTCATATCATCGCTGCACCAATTGTACCGACAGCGATTATAGCAAGTTTGCTACAAATTTTCTCATATTGCTTAAGTCTAAGGGCGCAAGAGATTATGCAAAAATGGACTCAAAGCATTTATTTGGGCGCGAGTGCTCGTAACTCAATCAGTCCAGCATGACGCTTGGCAATATTATCGATAAGTTTTTGAGTCACTGTCTCATAGCTGAGTGAATCGCCAACTTGCTCAATGGTTTGCGCCGCTGGCTCTTTTTGCATATTGATAAAGTCAGACAGTCGCAACATTTGCATGCCAGCATAGCCACAAGGGTTGATGGCATTGAACGAGGACAAGTCACAATTTAAATTAACGGCAATACCATGATAGCTAAAGCCATGCTTAATCTTAAAGCCCAACGAGGCCATTTTCCCAAGCATGATTTTATCATCAAGAGAGGTGTCGTTGGTTGGCGTATTGGTATTGCTATCTGGTTCAGGCATATCTGCATATAAATAAACACCGGGTGCATCACGGCGTGCATGAGCACTGATATTAGTCGGCTTAGATAACGCTGCATCTTGTAAGCACTCATTAATCACATCTTCGATAGCTTGTTCTGCATGTGAGACCAAGTTGCGCACACTCCAGCCCAAGCTGTGTAAGTCGAATAACCAATAAACAACCAGTTGCCCGTGTCCGTGCCATGTGACTTGACCACCGCGATCAGTCTTGATAATTGGGGTGTCAGTGCGCTGTAATATGTGCTCTTCTTTGCCTGCTTGTCCAAGCGTATAGACGTCATTATGATCGACAATCCACAGCTCGTCAGGTGTCCGCAGTCCTTGTTGTTTTTTTAAATCGATACGCACAAGCGTACGGGCAAGCATCGCATCGAGAGTGGGAACATAATCGGCCGCTGATAGAGATTTGCTGATAAGCGTGTCATTAAGCTGTTGCGTGTCATTTTGCATGAGGGTATCTGTCTTATTCTTGTCAGGTTTAAAGGTAATAATGCTGAAATGTAGTGTAGCAGTTTTGGTGACTGTCACCCAAAATTATATGCCATCATGCTGTTTATCAGTGAGGTAAAAGCCGTTAGAAAAACGGTAGTAAAAGACAATTAAACAATGTGTTTATCATGGCTTTACCTTGCGAGTAAGGGCGCTGTGAGTACAAACGCAGCAGTCAACCAAAGATGCTGTTCATTGCACAAGCGATGCGCTACATTAAAGTGTCATGAACGGACGCTCACGATTATTTATCGTTTAGAGGTTGTCATCGAAGCAGTCTCTTGACTAGAAATATAGAGTTTTAACCCAATGTAGTATATTGACTCCAACGAATATAACAAGGAAGATAAATGACAGATAACCATCAAAATATCAACGAGCAGACGTCAGCCGATAACCATCCAGTGTCGCAACGAGCGATTGCAGCACTTAGTACTGCTCATACTATCGATGAGATGCGTGCGCAATTTGCGCATTTGCAAGCACTAAGCCGGACGAAGCCAATCAATGGCTGGGCAACTCGTGAGACGCAGCTAGACAATCTTGAGATCATGCTCAGTGATAATCAAGCAAGTTTTGCCAAAGCGATTAATGCAGACTTTGGGTATCGTAGTGAGTCGGAGACGCAGTTTGCCGAGCTGTTTCCTAGCTTTACGGGTATCAGCTATGCCAAAAAACATGGCAAAAAATGGATGAAAACCCAACGTGCTTCTATTTCAGCATTGTATATGCCTGCCCACAACGAAATCCAGCCACAGCCATTAGGTGTCGTCGGCATCATGGTGCCTTGGAATTACCCGCTTTTTTTGGCAGTCGGGCCATTGATTGACGCATTGACTGCGGGTAATAGGGTGATGATTAAAATGAGTGAAGCAGCGCCGCAATTTGCCCAAACATTTGCGGATGCGGTTGCGCGCTATTTTTCGCCAGACATGGTTTGTGTGGTGCTGGGCGAGGTTGAGATTGCTGCTGCCTTTAGCTCGTTACCATTTGATCACCTGCTGTATACCGGTTCAACGGCAGTGGGCAAAAAAGTCATGGCAGCGGCGGCACCTAACTTAACGCCAGTCACGCTTGAGCTGGGTGGTAAGTCACCTGTGATTGTATTAGATGATGCCAATTTAGAAAATGTGGTCAATCGCGTGATGATGGGCAAGACATTAAATGCTGGTCAAACCTGTATTGCCCCTGACTATGTGTTGATTCAGCGTCAGCATCATGAACAGTTCATCAGTTTGGCAAAAGAATGGATGGAAAAGCACTATCCAAATATTGAACATAACCCAGACTACTCACGCATCATCAATGGCGACCAATTTAAACGAGTTAAGGGCTATCTAGATGCACTGTCAGGCGATGAGATATACACGCTTACGAGTGCTGATGCTAATGTCGAAACACGTCTCATGCCGCCAGTAATCGTCCGTGAGCCTGCGCCTGATAGTGCGGTTATGCAAAATGAGATTTTTGCACCGATACTGCCATTGATGCATTATGAGACGCTTGACGATGCGATTCATTTTGTGAATGCCCGTCCACGGCCATTGGCATTGTACGTTTTTGGGGATAACTATAATGGCCTAGAAAACGTACGTAACCATACGGTTTCTGGTGGCTTATGTATCAATGAGGTTTTGATACATGTGGCTCAGCACGATTTGCCGTTTGGCGGTGTCGGTGAATCAGGTACGGGTGTTTACCATGGCAAAGCAGGGTTTGAGCGTTTGAGTCATATGAAACCAGTGTTTGTACAATCGAAGCTCAACGGTCTGAATTTGTTATTGCCACCTTATGGCGGCTTATTCAAAAAGGCCATGGCACTGTTTTTAAAATAGTATTTTGAAGTAGTGACATATTCAAGTTTGAAATAGCGATGCTTTCAATATTACTGTGTTTAAGCAGCTGTTTTGACCATATCGATTTCGTATCATTGATATGCTAAACAGACAATATGATAAGAAATAGCATTTACTTAAGTAGGTGCTATTTTTTTGTCAAAAATATGAGTCATTTGATAAGGTTTAATCACTATTCTTAATATTATTAGCAGCGTAACAATGGTGCTGACCAACCGAAAAATAAGCATTTGTCATCAGTCTGATAAGTCGCTACACTTTGTAGTAAGTCTAGACAGTAGTATCGAGTCATCGATTTAATGCCGCATCACTTATCAATAGGACACCCCATGCGCCAATGGATTGCGTTAAGTTTACTCTGTATGATCTCGCTGTTACTGCCGATATCGGCGTCAGCAGTTTGCGAATCACCGATTAAGATTGGCGCGCTGACATGGGAGAGTGGCCAGTTCACCTCAGGGGTGCTCAAGTACATCGCTGAAGAGGGTTATGGTTGTACTGTTGAAGAGGTACCAGGAGCAGGCCCAGCGCTTGATACGGCGTTGTCACAAAATGATATCCAAGTCATTGGTGAGCAGTGGGTTGGCCGCTCACCAATCATGGAGCAGGCCATTGAGCAGAATAAGGTAGCAATCATTGGCGATACGCTCAAGGGCGGTGCAACTCAAGGTTGGTATGTTCCTGACTATGTATTAGAAGAAAATCCAGGTCTACGCAGTTATCAGGATTTGCCCAAATACGCTGAGCTGTTTAAAGATCCTGAAGACCCTAGCAAGTCTCGTTTTATGAACTGTCCCTCTGGTTGGACATGTGAGATATTCAATACCCGTTTGCTAAAAACCACAGGTCTAGACAGTACCTTTAACAATGCTCATCCTGGTACAGGTGCTGCGCTTGATGCCGTAATTTCTTCTGCCTTTGAGCAGCATAAGCCACTCTTATTTTACTACTGGCAGCCTACTGGCCTGATGGCAAAGTATGATTTCGCGCCATTAGCGTTTCCTGCCCATAACGACGCCTGTTGGCAGGATTTATTACGAGCGGATGGTGCTATGGATTGTGTCTCTGGATTCCCTGTATCGCCTTTAGGTATTGCAGTCTCTACGCCGTTTATTGAGTCTAATCCTGAGCTGGCGGATGTCTTCAAAAAAATACAATTCACTTCTGATGAGCTCAATGGCGCTATCTTAGAAATGAGCGAAAGCAAACGTAGTGGCGATGAGCAAGCATTGGTTTTTTTGCGTGAAAACCCAAACGTTTGGCAAAAATGGTTATCCGATGAGGCTGCTACCAATCTCGCGGCGAAGTTAGGTATCAGCTTAACAGGCGATGCTATCGACAGTACGGCTGTTAATAATAACTCCGCCAGTGATAACCAGCTCGGCCTCGCATCAAGCTTCCCCTCATGGTCACTGGAGACACCGCTTAATAATACATTGGCAAGCGTTGTTCAAAACTATGGTGACGTCTTTCGCAGCATCAGTACGATGGCATTAACCTATTTATTGCTACCCATTGAGCGCCTATTAACGGTAATTCCACCATGGTTGATTATTGCGTTTGTCACGGTATTAGGTTGGTTTGGCGTGCGCAAGGTTTGGTTTGCGCTGGCATGTGGTGCAGGGTTGTTCCTCATTGGTGCCTTTGGACTATGGGGCGCATTGATTGATACTTTTGCCTTGCTCATCGTATCAGTATTGGTCACAGTGGTGATTGGTATTCCTATTGGCATTGCGATGGCTGGCAGTAAGCTGCTCCGCAAGATTGTGACACCGATACTAGATGTCATGCAGACCATGCCAAGCTTTGTCTATCTCATACCAGTGCTCATGTTATTTGGGATTGGTAAAGTGCCTGCATTGTTTGCCACCATTATTTATGCACTGCCGCCATTGATTCGTCTGACGACATTAGGAATTACGCAAGTCAATCATGAGATGGTAGAAGCGGGGCGCTCATTTGGTAGCACACACTTGCAGCTGCTCATCTGGATTAAGTTACCACAAGCATTGCCTAGTATCATGGCGGGCGTCAACCAAGCGGTGATGATGTCGCTGTCCATGGTAGTGCTTGCTTCTATGATTGGTGCGCCTGGCCTTGGCGAAGATGTCTTACAATCTATTCAAACCCTTAATATCGGTCAAGGCTTACAAGCCGGTACGGCGATTGTCATCGTTGCTATTATAATTGACCGTATTACTCAGGCGTTTGGTCAAGGCAAGCGTGCCCGTCAAAAAACGATTGACGCGAGCAGGCACTCGATTGGTTAATGTCTTGGTCAACTGTAAAAGAAAATAAGCTGACATTTGAATATGAGAGTTTGAAGATGAACATTTGAATGGGCTAACAATGAAGACAGGCCTCAATAAAAAATACCAATAGCGAGAACCGCAATGAATCACATCCGGCTAGAAAACATCAGTAAGATTTATAATGCCAGTAGTACGCAAGCAAAGTCTGTGATGGCATTATTGGCTGAAGGTATGGATAGTGTTGCGGTAAAAGAGCAAACAGGCTATTCGGTTGGGCTATATGATATTAATTTAGACGTTAAAGCGGGCGAGCTACACTGTATTATGGGGCTGTCAGGCTCTGGTAAATCAACCTTGATACGGCATATCAACCGTCTAATTGATCCAACCAGTGGCAAGATATGGGTTGATACGAGTATCGATGCGCAGACCACTATCACAGATGACGATGTACTTGCAGCTAATCAAAAATCATCTGCGGCTATCAATGTGTTAGAGCTAAATGATAAGGAGCTGCAACATTATCGCCAGCAAACTGTCAGTATGGTCTTTCAGCACTTTGGCCTCGTGCCGCATATGACGGTTATGCAAAACGTCGCTTACGGTTTGCGTGTGCGAAAAATGAGTACCAAACAGCGCCACGAGGTCGCACGGTATTGGCTAAATGAGGTAGGACTACCTAATTTAGAGCATAGCTATCCTGACGAGTTATCAGGGGGCATGCAGCAGCGTGTGGGTCTGGCGCGTGCTTTGGCAACTGACAATCCAATCTTACTGATGGATGAGGCGTTCTCTGCACTTGACCCACTCATTCGTGCTCAATTGCAAGACCAACTACTTGAGCTACAAGAGCGGCTACACAAGACCATTGTTTTTATCACTCATGACATAGATGAAGCGGTTAAAGTCGGTCAGCGTATTAGCATCTTGAATGGTGGACGCTTAGTACAAACGGGTACGCCCGATGACTTACGCCACAATCCAGCAGATGATTATGTCGCACAGTTTATGCGTGCTAAAGCATAAAGCCTATTCAGTATTTATTGATAGGTTTGTGCGGTATATTTATGGAAGGTGTGAGTAATCGTAGTAATTCTGCTGCAATTAATCGCGAACTCTGAAATGAACGGCAAACTTCGTTATACTTGACGGCTTGTTAATGACTCTTCATCTTTTCTTATTCGCATATGATGTCGCTTTGAGTATTAGGTGGCGTTTATTTCTTATTTTTGTGTTTTTTAAGGCCATAGCATGACTGCTACCTATGCACCTATTATTACCTCGTTACTCGATAACGACTTATATAAATTTACGATGTTACAAGCCATGCTGCATCAGTTTCCACAGACGCATGGTGTCTATCGTTTTCGCTGCCGTAATAATAAAGATGCCCTCTATCCATTGGCTGATATTAAAGAGCAGTTAGAGAGGCAATTAGACAGTTTGTGCGAGCTGCGATTTTTAGAAGATGAGTTGGACTACTTGCGCGGCTTACGCTTCATGCGTTCAGATTTCGTCGATTATCTAGAATTGTTTAAGCTGAAACGTCGCTTTATTACTGTCAGTACTGATGAAGAAGGTCGCTTGTTTATCGATATTGAAGGGCCGATGATTCAAGCGATGTTTTTTGAAGTATTCGTCTTAGCCATTGTTAATGAACTATATTTTGATGCGTTATCAAACGATACTGTGATTGAAGAAGGTCAGCGTAGGCTCGATGAAAAAGTTGTTTTATTGCATCAATATGCAGCAGCACAGATAAAAGAAAACGGTGATACACCACCATTTATTGTCGCTGATTTTGGTACTCGTAGGCGGTTTAGCAAAGCGTGGCAAGCGCATGTGGTGCAGACATTACATCACGCTGAACCAAAAATCGTCAGTGGCACATCCAACGTATATCTAGCAAAAAAATTAGGTATGACGCCAATCGGCACCATGGCGCACGAGTTTATGCAGGCATTTCAGGCATTGGATGTGCGTTTGCGTGATTCACAAAAAGCTGCGCTTGAAGCATGGGTACATGAGTATCGTGGCGATTTGGGTATTGCATTGACGGATGTCGTTGGGATGGATGCATTCTTACGTGATTTTGATTTATATTTTGCCAAGCTGTTTGACGGCTTACGTCATGATAGCGGTGACCCCTATATCTGGGGTGATAAAGCGATTGCTCATTATGAGAAATTGAAGATAGACCCTAAGACTAAAATACTCACCTTTAGTGATGGTTTGAATCTTGACAAGGCTTGGGAGCTGCATCAATACTTTAAAGGTCGCATTAGAACCAGCTTTGGCATTGGCACCAATCTGACCAATGATATGGGCATCACACCGATTAATATCGTGCTTAAATTGGTGGAGTGTAACGGGCAGCCAGTGGCTAAACTCTCTGATAGCCCAGGCAAGACCATGATCAATAATGACACGTATCTTGCCTATCTTCGCCAAGTCTTTGAGGTGGATGAACCGGAATAAGTGTAACTTAGCTGTCTACTTCACCAGATATAACGTCTTCAGCAAAGGCGGCATCTAGTGCTTGTTGTACCGCATTGATGCGGGTCTCACAAACGCGATAAGCCGCAATGGATTCTTCAACAGTCGTCATCAAGTTATCAATGTCAGGCTCGTCTTGCTGCTGTAATTCAGTCGCATTGGTTTTTAGAATATCATAAGCCGCCTTAAAGGTCTTTGGGGCGGCTTTTTTGCGTCGACGAGTAGTGGTAGTCATAAAGTTTCCTAATTTTTAAAGGTAAGTATAGTCAAAGAACTCTAAAATGGGTACAAGGCAGCCGACTGCAGATTGTACAAGTAGTACATCTAAGGAGGGTAACGCCGTAGCGGTTTAGTAGTTCACCGACTATAGATGGGTAATCGTTAGATATTATTATGTGGTTAAGTTGGCATATCTGAGGTTTCCGACGCTTTTTGATCCGTATTGACATCAATAATCCGCGCTTTTGCTTTGCCGTCTTTGAGGACGATATGCACAGTTTGCTCAGGAGATAGCTGGGTGCTACTGGTCAGTATCTTTTTTTCTTTTGTGTCAGTCAGCATGGCGTAGCCTTGCTTAAGCACACGAGATGGTCGATGCAGTAGCACAATGTCACGTAGATGCTCACTGTCACGTTGTGCTTGTATGACTTGTTGCTGCGTGTTTTGCATGACAGATTTCTGATGGTTCTGACTGTAAGTAGCAGCCGTGACTAATTGCTGATCTGCAGAGGTTTGTGTTTGTACACGTAGCTCGCTTGTCAGTCTAATGGCTTGCTTTACTTGGCGCTGTGCGCTTTGTTGGATATTACGCCATGCATAATCGCTGTCTTTTCGTAGTGCAGTTAGTTGACCAATCGTTTGCGACTGTATTTGGCTCAATTGTCGCGATGTTTGTTGCTCGGCAGTATTCAGTTGGCGCTGAGCGGCTTGCTTGATTTGCGCTTGATATTGTAGTGTCTGAGCGACCAGTTGCGCCAAATGACTGCCAATCGCAGCGATAACTTTTGAGGGTGTGTCAAAGCTGGTATGCGCGACTTCATCTAATATAACTTTGTCACGCTCATGACCGATACCCACCCAGACAGGAATAGGCTGCTCAGCAACCAGAGCGGCCAACTCATAATCATTGAGATAAGCCAAGTCACCAACGGCACCGCCACCACGAATAATGACTAATAAATCTGGTAGTCGCTGATATGTGTCATAGAATTGCTGTTGAGCACTAACTATGGCTTGACGAATCTCCGCAGGCGCATGATTGCCTTGAAAAGTAGCGTTATGGTAATGGAAATGACATGCACCCGTACTGGCTAAGCGATCAGCATCTGCTTGAAAATCTCCTAATCCAGCGGCTTTTTCAGGTGCAATCACCAGCACATGCTCTATATCAAACGGGACAGGCAATTGCTGATTGAGATGTAATAAGCCTTCGCCTGTTAGACGGTCGACCATTTCCGCATATTGTCGTGCCAGATCACCTAGCGTATAGCTAGGATCGATGTCTTCAATGGTGAGCGAGAAGCCATATTGTGCATGGAACCCTGCCGATACTTTTAATAAAACGGTCAAATCACGATCGAGTGGCATACCCGTTGCGCGCTCAAACTTTGCTAATACACGTGCCGCTTTAAAGCGCCAAAGATTACCACGGCAGCTGGCGACTACTTTGCCATCATCATCTTTTTCTGCCAGTTCAAAGTAGTAATGACCACCTTTGCTCGACAGATTACGAATTTCAGCTTTTACCCAGACACGGTGGTCAAAAGTTTGTTTGATAACCATTTCAACCGCTGATAAGTAATCGCTCAGACGCAATACGGTATCTTCTAAATTGACTTCAAGGTTGTTTTCTTGCTCAGCTAACTCAGCCTCTAAAGTCGCCAAATCTTTGGCAGGCGTTATTACCTTCGCTTGTTTGATACTTGAAAGATTGGGTTTGCGCATAATATAGTAGACCGAAGATGATGAAAGCTTAAAAGCGAGTTGTTTATTGGTTTTCTATAGACCGATAACTTATAGATTGACTAGAAGCTGTTGAGCATTAGATAGGGTAGTTTACCCCAAAAGCGTACACACAAAAAGAGAAGCCAATAAGTCTGCGATAAGAATAATATATTAACCGCAGACTTATTGGCTAAATGCTAAACAGCAATTTTTTTCTGAGGAATATTGATATTATTGGCAGCGGAAATTAATCATGTACTCATAATCGTCATCACGTGATAACTCTGGTGAGCCAGTGCCAAAGATTGAACCGACGACTGCACCTACTTGTCCAACCATACGGCCCGTGCGTTCATCTAAAATGCCGTTATAAGTTACTTTGTCATCGACGATAATAACTTGCTTGCTTCGGCAAGTTTTTTGCGCACTATCGATCGCATTCTGCTGTGCTTTGACTTTGGTATCGGCGATGCCCGTTGTCTCATAAATAGAGTTGGCGCGTTGGATAACGGGTGACGAAGGCGTACTTTGGCAAGCACTCAAAGCGAGTACAGCAGCCATAGTCGCGGTTAAGGTAGCAGTTTTAGTGGCGGTTTTATTAAAAGTATTCATAAATAATTCCTGATTTGTATAAACAACACGTCGTGGCTATGAGTGAAGCTTTATGAATGTAACCTATCTATATATGAAGTGTCTAGACGGTTATTGTGTGCTGTATTACAGCGATATTGCCGATGAATATTGCGCTAGGTATCAATCAGTGTAAAGCCTAAAAAACAGCAATATTTTAAAACGGTAGACAACCTTTATTGACCTAAAATAAAACAAGTCGCATCCGTACACAGCAAATCACTTGAAATAAAAACCATATCTAGGATAATTGAGTCATTCACTCTTAATTAATAAGTAATTGTATGCAATTGATTCCTGCTCCTGCTGGCGTGCTAGAAGTTGACGCACTATGGCAACAAGACAACCCTAACGATCCAAATACCGATACCGTGGCATTACTTTGCCATCCAAATCCGTTATTTGACGGTACGATGAATAATAAAGTCGTCACGACCATGTATCGTTTTGCCCGTGACAATGGGATGCATGTCGTGCGTTTTAACTTTCGCGGCGTGGGGCAGTCAACGGGTGAGCATGATTATGCTGAAGGTGAAGTGGTCGATGCAATGACCGTGCTACAATGGATTGCTGAACAAACCAATGCTCGCAAGTTATGGTTGGGTGGTTTCTCTTTTGGTGGCTATGTCACGGCACGTGTGGCTGAGCAAGTGCTTGAAGCCTCACATATATGGGGGTTGGATGATTTTGAGGTATCGAAAATCGCTCTTATCGCGCCGTCAGTCGAAAAAAATGACAGCAGTGATATTAACCTGCCTGCGGACAAAACCTTTGAGATTTATGGTAATGCGGATGAAGTGATTGAACCTGACAATATGCAGGCATTTGCAGACCGATTAGGCATTGAAGTCAGCGTGGTTGATGGCGCGGGTCATTTCTTCCATGGTCGCTTATCAGAGCTCAAAGGTTTATTAGACAAGCATAGCTTTGGGCAAGGTAGCTAATTTTATTTGTTACCTAGCTCAGCTTCATGGTTTTCGTTTTGAGATGTTTTGGCATGGCTTGCTTGGTAGCACCGTGCTAAATTGCCCTATTATTTTGATATTTATTTAATTCAACGATGAGTCGTATTATGAGTTTATCTCCATTGCAACGTTACGAGAAAGCCGTCAGTACAGATGAGTTTACTCGGGATGAGCAGCAATTTCAGGCCATGAGCTATCTTGATGAGATATACCATCAGCTCATCAATAGTGCACCGCAAAAGAAAGGTTTTTTTGGCTTTTTAAAATCCAAGCCGGTTGCGCCAACGGGTCTTTATATGTGGGGCGGTGTGGGCCGCGGTAAAACGTGGATGATGGACATGTTTTATGACTCGTTGACTATTGAGCGCAAGATGCGTCTGCATTTCCATCATTTTATGCAGCGTGTCCATAGAGAGCTTAACAAACTGCAAGGTGAGAGCGATCCACTCGAAAAAGTTGCCGATATTATTTATAAAGAAGCGGTCATCATCTGTTTTGACGAGTTTTTTGTTTCTAATGTCTCTGATGCCATGATATTAGGCGATTTGTTCACTATGCTGTTCAATCGCGGCATTACTTTGGTTGCCACCTCAAACATTGAGCCAGCTGGACTGTATAAAGATGGCTTACATCGTGACCGTTTTATGCCTGCCATTGCGGAAGTTGAGCGTCATACCACGGTAATGAATATCGACTCGGGAATTGATTATCGTCTGCGCGTATTGCAGCAAGCTGAATTATATGAAGCGCCGCTTACTAAGGCGAATTATCATTGGTTAGCCAACCGTTTTGCGAGCTTGTCGAATAATCAAAAAATCAGTAAAGAGCCCATTACTATTAATGGGCGAGAAGTAAAAATCAACGCTTGTACTGAAGATATTTTATTCTGCGATTTCCGTCATCTCTGTATGGCACCGCGTTCAGCTGCTGATTTTATTGAGCTGGCCAAGCAATTCAGTACCGTCTTAGTCGACTCCGTACCAGCACTAGATGACGACTTGCGTGATCCAACGCGCCGCTTTATTTACCTTGTCGACGAATTTTATGATCGCCGTGTAAAGCTGTTGGTACGAGCAGAGCAGCCTATTCTGGAATTGTATCAAGGAGAGAAGCTGGCGTTTGAGATTGAGCGTACTCGCTCACGCTTGCTTGAGATGCAGTCAGAGGACTATCTACGCATGGATCATCGTGTCGAAGATGTCACATAGTTGATTTTCTGATTGAATATCTTTTGTGGGCTTATAGCCGTTGAGAGATAAGAAAATAATGTTATAAATAACAAGTAGTGATAGATAATAATAAATAAGGACAAATAATGACTGTATCCGATACAGAAAACCAAGCAACACCAGACCAAAAGCTGTCTGTGAAGAACGTCGCAGCGACTGACATATCATCTACCAGTGACGAGCTGATTGGCTGGATTAACTCAAGACGCAGCATGGGCAATCTAGATGCACCAGCACCAACGCATGCTCAGGTCGAAACTGCCATTGAGTGTGCGGCAACTGCGCCAGATCATAAAAAATTGCGTCCGTGGCGCTTCATCGTGACGCAAGGTGAAGCTCGCCATCAATTGGGTCAAGCTTTGGTTGCAGCCGCTCAAGTAAAAGCAGAACGAGAGGGAGAGGCGCTGTCCGAAAAAGACATTGAAAAAACGCATAGTATGCCTTTGCGTGCGCCTATGATTATTACGGTTGTCACGAACATCCAAGCCCACAAAAAAGTCCCATCTTTTGAGCAAATGCTCAGTGCAGGCGCAGCTGTGCAAAATCTAATTTTGGCTTTAAAAGCCCAAGGGTTTAGTACCGTATGGCGTACTGGGTTATTGTGTAATGAGCCCGCAGTGAAAGCATATTTTGATGTAGGCCCAGATGATTATGTGACGGCTTTTGTTTATACTGGCACCAGCCCAAAAAACGAGCCCGCCCGTAAACCGATTGATATCGAGTCGTTAGTACGATTTGAGTCGTAATTTAACTCAGTATTGTCTATTAATGAGATTATAATCTCAAAAAAGAGTAAAGCTAGTATCTGAGTACGATAGATTCTATTAATGATACGTCAGTCAACATGGATAAAAGAATATGACCAGCCCTAATAATAGCCATAAAAAAACCAGCAATGATTCTAGCGAAACAGACAAGCCAATGCCTGAAAAACAAAACAGTCTGCTGGCAGGTATCATCGAGCGTGCGACCAAATCAGGCATTGGCCGCAAAAAACTGAATCCTAGTGCGGTAGAGTCAGCCGTGGCAAAAAACATGGCGGATATTCATAGCAATCCGACCAAGCTGCGTTTGGCATTTTTGGGTGGTGGTAGTTTTGGTACAGCCATGGCAAACTTGGCCGCACGCAATGGCTGTGATACCACATTATGGGTGCGTAACAAGCGCACCGTAAAGGCGATGGTAAAAACCCAGACCAATAAAAAGTATTTACCAGGTTATAAGCTTGATGATCGCTTGAAATATAGCCATGATTTGGCGGCAAGCGTCAAAGACAAAGACATTATTTTTATTGCTGTGCCAGGTTTGGCCTTTCGCGAAACGTTAAAAAATATTGCGCCTTTTATCAGCGGACAGTCTATTGTGTCATTGACCAAAGGGATGGAAAAAGACACCTTTGCAATGATGAGCGACATTATCAAAGAAGTGTTGCCAGAAGTGAATTTTGGTGTCATGTCAGGGCCAAACCTCGCGATAGAAATAATGAAAAATATGCCGTCGGCTACAGTCATCGCTAGCGAATCTGAGCCATTGCGCCATGCCGTGCAAGCTGCGTTACACAGTGCGTTCTTTCGGGTATTTGCCAGTGATGATGTCAAAGGCGTAGAGCTTGGTGGGGCGCTCAAAAATATTTATGCCATTGCCATGGGTATGGCAGCGGCCTACGATGTTGGTGAAAACACCAAAGCGATGATATTGACCCGTGCCTTGGCAGAGATGAGCCGCTTTGGCGTCGAAGCGGGGGCAAATCCACTGACTTTCTTAGGTCTGTCAGGGGTGGGCGATTTGTACGCGACCTGTAGCTCAGAATTGAGCCGCAACTATCGTATTGGCAATATGCTGGGCCGTGGTATGACTATCGATGCGGCAGTCAAAAAACTTGGTCAGACAGCGGAAGGGGTCAATACCATTCAGCAAGTGCACGAAAAAGCCACCAAAGCTGGCATTTATATGCCTATTACCCATGCGCTGTATGCAGTTATTTATGAAGATAAAGCGGCATTGGGTGTTGCATTGCATCTGATGGAAGCTGGATTCCGTAGTGATGTTGAGTTTGTCATGGCGCATGACCATAGCAATGCATCGCTTACTGCGCAGATGAAAACGTCAAACAGCAATGCCAACAGTAACGATAGCGATGCCGATCAGTAAGAGGCGACTATTAAGAGATGTATTGAACGACATCATTAAGAAGCATCATTGATAGGTAGTCTAGGGCGTGTCTTCAATTCACCCGATAGTCATCTAAATGGGCTAAAAATGGCTAAATCTTGCCAAACATCGTTAAATAGTTGGTTAATATCCCGATATTATCTGCGCTATTTTCCTTGTTTGACGGCAATTTATCTCATTTTCATCACCATTTTTGAAATGAAGACACGCCCTAATTCAGTGCACCAAGGAGGGTTATGAAAATTATACTAGTACGTCATGGTCAAGCAGAAGATAACACGCGCCCCGACAGTGCGCGGCAGCTGACTGATATCGGACAGCAGCAAGCCGCACAAACGGCAGAGTATGTGACGACTCATTATCATCCAGATCATTTTGTCGTAAGCCCTTATGATAGGGCACAGCAGACACTGGCAGCGTTTCAGTCGCGTGCACCTGAGGTTCCAGCAACCGTACAGGACAATATCACGCCCTCTGATGATGCCCGTCAGGCGCTAATAGATATTGCTAATATCGACGCTGAATGTCTGGTGGTCGTCTGTCATATGTCTATCGTTGCTTATATCGCTGGTCTATTAACGGGTGATTATCCTGAGTCATTTTCTTTAGCAGAAGCCAGAGTATTTGAAATGGACTTTGTGATGGCAGGTATGGCAACGGAAATTGAGCGTTTTGTACCTGATCAGCCGTATTAGACTGGATAGCAGACCCTAACAACATTCTGATAACTGCAACAATAATTGAGGACACGTTTAGTGTTACATGTTTGGTTACGAGCGCAGCATAGCCCGCTAGCTGTCTGGCATGAAGATGTACAGCAGTGGCAAACGGTTGATGGTTGGCAGCAGCTGCAAGCTATTTATGGTAATTATAAGTCCAATAGCCAAAAGACACTTTGCCTATACTTTCCCTCAAGTCATGCGTTACAAGTAGAGACGGCGCTCAATGCTGCTCAGCTAAAGCAGCTTGGCAATAGCGGCAAGCAGTATTTATTTGAAGAAACCTCACTGACGCCTGTCGAGCAGTTGGCCATCCGCCAATTGAGTCAGGCGGATAGTACGCAACTGTATGCACTGGCACAAAGTGACATTGAATCATGGCAGCAAAGCGCGCAGCTGGTTGGCTTGAGCATAACGGCATTACTGCCAGATTTTTTATTGTTACCCACACCAGAAGAGGGTGCAGGTCAGCAAGTGACCTTATACCAAGATGAACAAACCATGCTCTTGCGCCAATCATTGCGTCAGGGTATGGCGGTCAGCTATTTGCCGTTGATTTTCGAGCGCTTCCCCCATTTAAGTGAAGTAATGGTGCTACCGCCTATTGAGGCGATGGATAAATCTTTGAATGCCTCAGTACCAATAGTACCAATGAATTTTATGACGCAAACGGCCGAAGTGGTTGCAGACCATCAGCTTTTATTAACCACATTGACCACAACTCCCAAGCCGATAGACCACCCCGAACGTCATGCGCTTAATTTCTTTATTAAATCAACCGACTCTCAGGTATCACCTTATCTGCGCGTGGCAGTGATGGTTGCGCTATCTGCCTTAGTGCTACAGATGGCAACCGATGGGGTGCAGTGGTATAAGTATAATGAGGCGACAGCGGCGACCAAAACTGAAATTGTGGCGCAGTATCAATCTTGGTTTGCAGATGAGCCACTGAGTACACGCACCAAATTACAAGTACAATTGCAGCCAAAATTGCGTAGTGATAGCCAAGCCCCTGCATCGCATATTGCCGCGCTGTCGCGGATATCACCGTTGATCAAGCAGTCTTCATTACGTGCACAAGCATTGGTGATGCAGCCATCAGCACTCAGCTTCACCTTGATTGCCCCTGATCGCGGTAGTCTTGATAAATTTACAAGTACACTGGTGGCGCAAGGCTTAAATGCCAAGCTGGCACAAGTTAATAGCAATGAGCAAGGTCAATTTAGTGGCCAAGTCACCGTCAATGTTGTAGAAAACAACGGTATGGCAGACAATGCGGCAGCGTCATAATTCATCAAGGTATTGGTAATAAAGGTCAAAACATGAAACGATTACAACGCCGTACCAAACGCAATACAGCTGTCTCTGCAACCAGTACCAACACGCCTGCATTTTCAGAGCGTGTGAGTCGTTATCAAAATGTACTGGCGACGCGCTGGCAAGGACTGCCGCCACGTGATCAGTTAGCGTTAGGCATATTATCTATGTTTTTATTACTGTTCATCGGCGGCTATGGTGGCTATAGCGTTCATCAAGCAGCAAGTGACAGTAAGAGCAATTATCAGGAGCAAGTGGCGGATTATTTTTGGTTGCGTGCTCAAGCAGGTAATATCGATAGCAATACATCGAGTGCTGGCTCTGCGGTCAACGGAAAAGCTGACATGCCACCTGCCAATCGCATTAGTGCGCTGCTAAATAACGCAGGCATTACAGAGGCTCAGGTGGTCGCAGCAGGGGATTCAATACAATTGAGCTTTACCCATCCCAGTCAAGCGGTTGTGAGTGCTGCACTTGGTAAGCTTGAGCAACAAGGCTGGCAATTCACCCAGTTGTCCATGCAGCAAGACATCACCAATAAATCCATTCAGGTACAAGCGACGGTCACTTCGTAAAACGCGTCAAACTGGCATTTCGCCATTTTTGGCCCGTTTAGATGACTATCGAGTGAATTGAAGGCAGGCCTTAACCTCTTGCTTTAGCATGGGTATCATTGAAAAGTCCCTTATCTGCCACCATTACATAGTTAACCCTATGACTACTGAGAAAAAATATCACTAGTAAGGAAAATCTCACACAATGAGTGACCGTATGAATAACGATAAGCGCCGTTCTTTAATTACTTATAACCATATTACTTATTTTTTATATGTGATTAGCTACTTTACCGCTGGTCTATTGTGGATTGTGCCGATTGTGATGAACTATGCCAAGCGCCACGATGCCAGTGGCTCATGGTTGGCCACGCATTTTGATTGGCAGATTAAGACTTTTTGGTACAGTATCGTTGGATTCATTATCGGTATTATTCTCGTCACCTTTGCGCTGGGTGGCTTTGGCATTAGCGTATTGGCGGATAGTAGCAATGTCGCTATTGGTTCGTTCTTGTTGGCGGGGGTTGGTTGCTTGATTATGGTCTTTACCTTCATCTGGCATCTATATCGTATCGTCCGTGGTTGGATAGCATTGACTGATGGTCGCCCTGTACCTTAGATATCTATAAAGGTTCAGATTGAGGATGCGCCCTAACGCTTTAGCGTAGCAACTGGCAACGGATCGTGATTTGACAGAGACTCATAAGCATTGGTTACCGCTCAAATGTAGAAATTTAGCGACTGAAACTTTGCTCTTATTTCTGTTAAGCTGATATAATCGCTGCGCCTGATTTTATTCACATTCTTTATTCACTATTTCTTCCAAGCAGGGTCCGTCATCATTATGTCTTATGCCTTACTTCGTCCTTTTTTGTTTAACTTGGATCCCGAACACGCCCACGAGATGACTTTATCTTTATTAGATAAAGCGCACAAAGCACGTGTTTTAGGTTTGGTGTATGGTCAATCGATGCAGCCAACAGACTGTATGGGATTGCAATTTTCTAATCCGGTTGGACTGGCAGCAGGTCTAGACAAAAACGGTGATTATATTGATGCGCTGGCTGAGCTGGGTTTTGGTTTTATAGAAGTAGGGACGGTCACACCAAGGCCGCAAATAGGTAATGATAAGCCAAGGCTGTTTAGAATTAAGCAAGCAGACGCTATTATCAATCGTATGGGTTTTAACAATCAAGGTATCGATTATCTGATCGACAATGTCAAACGTTGCAAATACAAAGGCAATATCGGTATCAATATTGGTAAAAACGCCGATACGCCAGTAGAGAACGCCGCAGATGATTACGTCTATTGTTTAGAGCGTGCCTATCCGTATGCTTCGTATATTACCGTCAATATCTCCTCACCAAATACCAAAAATCTACGTGATTTACAAAGCGGTGAGGCGCTGACTCAGCTGATGGATACGATTAAAAACCGTCACAGTCAGTTAGCCACCGAATATGGTTTTTATGTGCCATTGGTACTCAAAGTTGCTCCCGATCTAGAGCCTCTGCAAGTTGACTATATCTCACAGCAATTAATAGATTTTGAGATTGATGGTTTGATTGCGACCAATACGACGCTGAGCCGTGTGGGTGTCGAAGATTTGCGTGATGGCGATCAAATGGGTGGTCTATCTGGTCGTCCAGTGAGCCATATTAGTACCCAGATTTTACAACAGTTCTCTGATCAGCTAGAGGGTAAAGTTGCGCTGATAGGCGTCGGCGGTATCGATAGCGGTGCCAAAGCCATCAAAAAAATAGAAGCAGGGGCAGACATGGTACAGCTCTATACTGGACTCATATATAGAGGTCCTGGGCTGGTGCAGTCTTGTATTCAAGCAATCGGTGGCTATTATGATGCCATGGAAAGCTAATCCAACAAATAAGGTAATAAGGCGTACAGCATGAGTGGTTTAGATATTGTGATTGCTATCGTTGTCTTGATTGGCTTATGGCGCGGCTTTCAAGTGGGACTGATCAAAACAGCAATCGGCTTGGTGGGTTGGTTTATCGCCCTTATCGCTGCGACGCGTTTGGCAGGAGTGGTGTCGCCTCAGTTATCTGGTATCGTACAAAACCCTGTGTTACAAATGGCAATGGCTTTTTTATTGGTAGTCATCGTGATATTGGCGATCATGCATCTAGCGGCGTTTGTATTTTCAGGCGTGCTTAAAACCTTACGTTTGGGCGTCTTGGACAAAATGGCAGGTGGCGTATTGGGTGCTGCCAAAAACGTACTGATGGTGTTAGTCGTTTTGAGCGTCAGCGCACCATTACTGGTCAAAATGCCACAATGGCAAACGTCAGTGCTTGCGCCTGAGCTATTGCCTTATGCACCGATGGGCAAGGCCTTGGTGTCAGACGTATTAGGCATGGCTTGGGATCAGGTCAATCAGTCGTAATTTTATAATTGCCTATTATTCTATTTAAGTGTCTATCATTCTACTTCTTTTTATACTTCTAAAGGTTTGCACGTGTCACTGATAATCAAAGATAGATTATCGAAAAATCTCGTTAAGTTTTTTACAATACCATCAGGTTAGCGGTGAGCGATAGTAACTGATTTTAGCAATATACTGTCGTTAAGTTTGCCGTTATTGTCGTACTAATGTATGAGTCAAAATAGGATATAGCTATTATGTGTGGAGTCATTGGAGTTGCAGCTCACGAACCAGTCAATCAGATACTTTATGACGGTTTGACGATGCTACAGCATCGCGGGCAAGATGCAGCAGGTATTGTCACTTTGCAAGATGGACGACTTTATCTACGTAAAGAAAATGGCATGGTACGTGACGTGTTTATGAATCGTCATATGATGAAACTGGTTGGAAAGTTCGGTATCGGTCACGTTCGTTACCCAACAGCGGGTACTTCTAGCAGCGCTGAAGCTCAGCCATTTTATGTCAACTCGCCTTATGGTATTACCCTTGCACATAACGGTAACTTGACCAATGCTGAGAGCTTGGCCAAGTCTTTGTACATAGAAGATCGCCGCCATCTTAATACGGATTCAGATTCTGAAGTACTGTTGAACGTACTGGCACATGAGATGCAGAATTTGGGTAAAACCAAAGCAACGCCTGCTGATATTTTTGAAGCAGTCACGTCTGTTTATGGCCGTGTCGAAGGCGCTTATGGTGTGGTCGCACTTATTACTGGCCATGGTTTACTTGCCTTTCGTGACCCGAACGGTATCCGTCCGCTTATCTATGGTAAGCGTATGGCTCCAAACGGTGGCACTGAGTATATGGTCGCTTCAGAGTCAGTCGCATTGACAGGGTCTGGATTTACGATTATTCGTGATGTCAAACCAGGCGAAGCTATCTTTATTGATCTCGATCATAAAATACATACCCATCAGTGCGTAGCGCAAAAAGAATACACACCATGTATCTTTGAGTATGTCTATTTCGCCCGTCCAGATTCAATCATGGACAATATCTCAGTTTATAAAGCCCGCTTACGTATGGGTGAAAAACTGGCAGATAAGATCATGACTGAATGGGGCGAAGATCACGATATCGATGTGGTCATTCCTATTCCAGATACCTCGCGTACTTCCGCGATGGAGTTGGCACTTAAGATGAATGTTAAGTACCGTGAAGGGTTTATGAAAAACCGCTATATCGGTCGTACCTTCATCATGCCAGGTCAGCAGCAACGCAAAAAATCAGTTCGCCAAAAACTCAGCGCTGTGCCGTTAGAATTCAAAGGTAAAAACGTACTATTGGTTGATGACTCTATCGTTCGCGGTACGACCTGTCATGAAATCATTCAAATGGCTCGAGACGCTGGTGCCAATAAAGTATTTTTCGCCAGTGCTGCGCCACCAGTTAAGTATCCAAACGTGTATGGTATCGATATGCCAGTACGTAGCGAGCTAATTGCTTCAGGTCACACAGTCGAAGAAGTGCGTGAAATCATCGGTGCTGATCGTTTGATTTTCCAAGACTTGGATGACTTGATTGATGCAGTAAAAGATACCAAGCATAGCAAAGTTGAAGGCTTTGATTGTGCTGTGTTCAATGGTTGCTACATCACTGGTCAGATCAATGAAGCCTATCTTGATCATCTACAAGAGCAGCGCAACGACACGGCTAAGACAGGTAAAAAAGGCGTACAAATCGTGGCTGATACCCCAGTTGACATGATGGGCGTTGAAGAGCTTTAAACCATATTGAAGCCATTATTCTAAGATAAGAAAAAGCTAGATTCTGAATAGAATCTAGCTTTTTTATGTTTGAAATATAATTAGGGCGTGTCTTCGTTTCAAACATGGTGATAAAAGTGCAATAAATGGCCGTCAAACAAGGAAAATAGCGAAGATAATATCGAGATATTAGTCAGCTATTTGACACCGTTTGGCAAGATTTAGCAATTTTTAACCCATTTAGATGACTATCGATTGAATTGAGGACACGCCCTATATAAATGGGCGAAATATTTTAGCCCAAAAAACTGTTAAATACCCATAATAGGCCATTAATGGCGGTGATGCCAACGACCATACTAACCAATAGCTGCTGGCTAATATGATAAATGAATAACACCAAAATGATCGCACCAATTTGCGCCATTAATAAATGTAATTCAGGGCTACTGATCTCAGTTGTGGCCGATAAGCCTTGATAAGACAGGCTGGTTAAAATAAGTAGTACCATGACTGATAATGGCAAACTCTCATTTAGCCGATGCAGCCAAGGCGTGTCCAACAGTTTTCTGGGTATCAATGCTGGCAATGCACGTGTGATAAAGGTGACGGCAGCCATGGCAAGCGTGGCAAAAATAAGATAACTACTGCTCATAATATTCTCCTGCCTTCTGACGTTCTACCCAAAATCCACGTACCAAGATCATAAACATACAGATCGTAATGGCGACCAATAGCAACCAGTTGTGGGTAAAGAAAGAGGCGATAATCAAGCCAATCACCGCAATGCCAATCGGGAAATAGCGTTTGATACTTTGAAACTGCTCATAAGCCAAAATAGCAAACAGACAAACCAAAGCAAAATCCAAATGTGGCACCAAGTCACTGAGTGTACTACCGATCATCACGCCAACTGTGCTCGCGAGTACCCACCAGCTTTGGTTAAATAAACTGATAGGCAGTATCAATGCCCGTCGTGACTCATTTGGTAAGCTCGTCATGATCGAAAAAGTTTCGTCAGTCAAGGCAAACAGGCAATAGGTTTTGGCCAGCTTATTTTTCGGTAGATATTGTAACAATGGCATACCATAAAATACGTGGCGCAAATTAATCGCAGCGATATTGGTGGCGAGACTGCCAATTGGCAAACCCGCGCTGAGCATCGGCAAACAAGCGTACTGAGCCGCACCAGCATAGAGAACAATGCTGAGCATAATCGTTGCCCATATGGGAATGCCAGCCACTTGTGCCAGCACACCAAAGGCAATGCCTGCAGGTAAATATCCCATCGCAACGGGCAAGCTTTTTTTGAAGCCTGCAGCCCAGTGGTAATGGCTTTTGTGTTGATGGCTTAATTCATTTGAATGAGTGTTCACATGACGTCCTAAATTTTTCTTATGATGTTTTTTATAAATCTATGGGCTTAAAACTTATTGGCATACAATCTATGGGCTTAAAAATAATTACGCTTCAGGTTGTGGTTTTTCATAACGACCAGATTGGTGAGCGCGGTATAAAAACCCACCTAACACGATGAGCCTTAATAGCAAGAGACACCATACGCTGAGCCAAATACCAGTCATGTCCCATTGCTGATATAGCAGCCAACTCAGTGGGAAAAAAATAGCAGCCAGTATCAGCGCAGCGTTACGAATCACACTGCCCGCCGTCAAACCAAAAAATATGCCATCTAGCCAATAGGCACCAACGCCAACGAGGGGCAGTAGCACGGCATATAAATGGTAATCATAGGCGAGGGCAAACACCGATTCAATATTGGTCATAAATCCCAAATAAGTTGGCATCGCCAGCCACCAGATGCCACTTAGCATGATGGCAAGGCCGTAGCTAACTACGCCTGTACGCTTCACGATAATACGAAAACGCGGCCAATCACGTCGACCTGCTGCTTGTCCGCTCAATGTCTCAGCAGAAACAGCAACGCCATCGAGAGCAAAGGCAGAGATGCTCAATACTTGCAATAAAATAGCATTGGCTGCCAGTATGACGTCGCCGCTTTGGGCAGACAGTCGAGTAATCCAAGCAAAGCTTAAGGTCAAAACCAGTGTGCGTACAAAAATATCTTTATTTAAAGAAAATAGCCTAAGCATTTTATCTTTTGCAAAATGCTGTCGATCAGCCTGAAATAGTGCAGTCCAAGAGATGCCTAAATGTTGGCGACTTAGCCATAAAGCCATTAGCACCCCTAACCAAAATGCAATAGTCGTCCCCAACGCGACACCTGCCAGCCCCATCTGCATCGAAAACACAAAAAACAAAGTCAGCACGATATTAAGTACGGCGATAAATCCCTGCTGGTAAAGCATATAACGGGTCTTGCCTTGCCCTGCAAACCAACCAATAAACGCAAAATTCATCAGCTCTGCGATCACACCCCAAAAGCGCACATCTAAGTAGGTCTTTGCAGCACGCCCACTTTCAGGATTGGCAGACAATGCTTGCAAGCCAAAATCAATCAGCCACGGTTTTGCGATCAGCAACGTGGCCCCGATGATACATGCCAATAATAAAGCGCGTTGTAAGATAGATAATAAAGGCGTGGGTGCTGCTGCTGTCGTATGACCAGCATTATTAGCCAGCTGTCCTAAAGCCTGTGCGGACAGTCCAGACGATGCGTACTGCAAAAAATTAAAACTGACGAGCAACAAGGACAGTAACTGTATTGCCAAACCCATACCAGCCAGTTTGGCAGTATCGTTCATATTGCCCACAATGGCGGTGTCAATAACGCTTTGCAGCGGCATGGCCAAATTGGCCAATAGGACAGGCAGCGCAATCGCGACAATACGCTTATAGCTTGTATCAATGGGCGGCATCACAGGGGATGGGGCAGAGTTAGCTGACATGGGGGGCTCATTTATACTTTGACGATAAAGAGGATATATGTGTTGAATAATAATAAAAATGTAAGGCAGCACATTTGACATGAGTGACAAAATAGCTATAAAGACAAAAGCACCTAGACTCATTATTCATGAGTCAGGTGCTCTTATTCAAACAGTGTAATTGGTTCAATCAGCAATAATATCAAGTTGATAACACACTATATCAGCGTACTACTTCGCTTAATATAGCCTACTAGACATTGTCTTGTTCAAACATTTTTGGGTCATTAAAGGTGACAATTTCTTCTTCGAACTCTGGTTTGACTTTTACGATAAAGTCATCGCGCGACAGACCCATGCGTAATGGGATCGAGCTTGCGATATAAGTCGATGAATAAGTACCTGCCAGTAAACCGATAAATAATGCTACTGAGAACCAGTATAACCCATCACCGCCCAAGAAGAGCATGGCCAATACCACTAATAAAACGGTAGAGATGGTCATAATTGTACGGCGTAAGGTTTCAGTCAAAGACAAGTCAATGGTTTGACGCGGCGTAATACCACGGACACGGCGGAAGTTTTCACGAATACGGTCATAGACAACGATCGTATCGTTCAATGAATAACCAATCAAGGCCAATACCGCTGCCAATACCGTTAAATCAAATGGGAAGCCAAATAAAGCAAAGACACCAATGGTCACAACCGCATCATGGAATAGTGACAATACTGCACCCAGAGACAGTTTGAACTGGAAGCGTAGGGCAACATAGCCAAGCATACAAACCAGTGCCAATACCAAGGCCATGACTGAGTTTAGATAAACCTCATTACCAACTTGGCTACCAATGATATTGACGTTGCTAATTGTCGCAGTGTTACTTGGTAATGCCAATGCTTGAGTAAGATCTGCACTCAGTCCATCAACGTTATTAGATTGAGGGGGTAGACGCACCAGTAGTTCTTCACGCGTACCTAGGTACTGTACAACGGCATCATCGAAGCCATTATCAGCAAGTGCTTTTACGACAGCAACCTGTTCGACAGGCTGCTCATAACGCACATCGGCAGACACACCGCCAGTGAAATCAAGACCTAAATTCAAACCATTTACCGCAATAGCAATGATACTGGCGATTACCATAAATAAAGACAATAGCGCCATTGGCTTTTCTATCTTCATAAATGGAATGATACGCTGGCTACCAACGGCTTTGATACCGCCTTCAGCAACGGCTGCTGCATCATCTTCAGCATCACCTGATACTAGATTGGAATCGACCGCTGTAGATAGCGCTTGGCTGTCTTTACCACCTTGATCTTTACCACCACGACGGCCAGTATTTTTACCTGATTTTGTGGTAGTAGGATTGTTGGTCTTGGTATTGCTACCTTTGCCATCACGACGCGGTTTGTTACGGCGGCGCGTACTTGCATTGGTCGCATCACCGTTTGAGCCATTTCGATCAGGGTTATTCTGCTGTTCTAAAGGGTTGTTATTATCGATTGCCATAATGTTCTCCTAACCGATGCTCAGACTTTTGATGGATTTACGCTTACCATAAGCAATTTGTACCAGTGCACGTGTCACCAAAATCGCGGTGAATAGTGAGCTGACAATACCAATAGCTAGCGTAATCGCAAAGCCTTTAATCGGACCAGTACCAATCGCAAATAAGATAAACGCGACCAATAAGGTTGTAATGTTGGCATCAAAAATACTGCTAAAGGCTCGATCAAAACCTGCCACGATGGCTGACTTTGGCCGTACGCCATTGGCAATCTCTTCTCGTATTCGCTCAAAGATCAGTACGTTGGCATCAACCGCCATACCGATGGTCAAGACGATACCTGCGATACCAGGTAGGGTAAGTGATGAACCCAGAATTGACATAATAGCAATAATAATAATAACGTTAACGGCTAGCGCAACGTTGGCAATCACACCAAATAGGCGATAGAAGATAATCATAAACGCGAAGACTAGTAGATAGCCGACCTGCGTAGAGAACAATCCTTTATCAATGTTTTCTTGACCCAATGATGGACCAATAGTGCGCTCTTCTACAAAGTACATCGGTGCAGCAAGTGCGCCTGAGCGTAGTAATAGAGCCAGCTCAGCTGCTTCAGCACTGCTGTCTAGACCAGTAATACGGAATGATGAACCAAGTACCGCTTGAATATTGGCACGGTTGATGACTTTGATCTCAGCATATGGTGTCCGTATTTCTTCAGTCTCACCCGTGGCTGGATTGTCTTCGTAAGTGATTCTTTGCTTGTTTTCAATGAACAGTACTGCCATTTGTTTACCAACAGCGGTACGAGTGGCGTTCTGCATGAGCTTGCCGCCCGCGCTGTCCAACGTAATACTGACTTCAGGTAGACCGCTTTCATCCAAGCCCGTCTGCGCGTTGGTGACTTTGTCCCCTGTGACGATCGCTTGACGATCTAACAATACAGGCGGACCATCGAGTGTTTCAAATGGGAATGCCTCTGTGCCCGCTGGAGGTATGCCGCCAGTATAGGTATCGGCATCTTCTGCCACCATACGGAACTCAAGGTTTGCAGTACGACCAAGGACACGTTTTGCTTCGGCAGTGTCTTGTACACCAGGTAGCTCGACGACGATACGACTAGCACCTTGCGACTGCACTAAGGCTTCGGTAACACCAAGCTCGGCAATACGGTTACGTAGGGTCGTCAAGTTTTGATTGACCGCATAGCTATTGATTTCGTCAAGCGTCGCATCGTTGTACGATAGAACCAATGCAGGACCTTGATTATCAATAGAAGACTGCAAGTTAAAGGTATTGCTCATCGAGCCTTGCAGTATGTTTTGGGCACGGTTACGGGTATCAGTATCAGCAAAATGCAATACCACGCCTCGATTTTCGGTTTTTATGCCTTTGATCGCAACTCGCTCAGCACGTAGCTCACGTCGCATATCACGACTGGCACTGGTCAAACGCTGCTCAAGTGCCTTATCCATATCGACTTCGAGTACAAAACGTACACCACCGCGTAAATCGAGACCAAGCTTCATCGGTTTTGCACCAATATCGCGTAGCCATTGCGGGGTTGTCTGTGCTAGGTTGAGCGCGACCACATAGTCCTCGCCCAGATTTTTACGTAGCACTTCTTGCGCTTTTAATTGATCGACTGGGTTGTTGAGACGTACCAGCGCACTGTTGCCCTCAAATGTACCATCATGATTGTCTAGACCAGCTTCTTCGAGCAAGCTTTGGGACTGGGTCAAGATACCTTCAGACAGTTGCGTGCCTGCTGCGGCGCTCGTAATCTGCACGGCAGGTTCGTCAGGATAGAGGTTAGGGGCAGCATACAGACCGGCCACAAATAGCACGACGGCAATTAGTAAGTATTTCCAAGCGGGATATTGCATAATCACTTCTTTAAGTTGATAAACGACTGGCGACGTAGGCCACAAGTTAGCAGATGGGAAGTTAGCGATAGCAACGGTCGAGTGCTATGTTCAGCAGTCGTCATCATGCACCATTGCGATCATCCGCGATGATAGTAACGCATAAAACAGTAGAGCAAATAATACAGACGTATCGTTATCTAGTCACCAAAAATCATATGGTTAAATTGGATAAAGACAGAACATCTAAACAGTAAGTCTCATTTATACGGCCATTCTACCTTGCTGTTTTAAGAGCGAAAAATGACCGTAAATCATATACGGTCATTTTTTAGTCATGACATCCATTGATGTAACGACTAGGGTGTGTCCTCATTTCAAAAATGGCGATAAAAATGAGATAAATTGCCGTCAAATAAGAAAAATAGTGTCGATAATATCGAGATGTTGACCAACTATTTGGTGATGTTTGACAAAATTTAGCCCAGTTAGATGACTATCGTTTGAATTGAGAGCATGTCCTATGAGCGATCACTAATAAAAACCAGTGATCATTCTCCTTAGACACTTTCGATCGTGCCAGTAGGCAATACTGAAATAACAGAAGCACGTTGTACTTTCACATCAGTATTGTTGTTTAGGCTCACAACGGCATAATCGCCTTCGATCGCTTTGATACGGCCCATTAAGCCACCAGCAAAGATGATTTCACTGCCAACGGTCAGTGCATTGACCATCGCGCGGTGTTCCTTGGTACGCTTAGACTGCGGGCGAATGACCAAGAAGTAAAAAATCGCAAAAAAAGCAACAGGCAGTAAAATCTGACCGAATAGACCTGCAGCACCGCCAGCTTCTGGTGCAGCATGAGCAGCTTGGATAAATAAGAACATAATATCTCTCAGTAAGTCATAGATAATAATAAAATTAGACGCATAGTAACAAAAAATCCCAGACTTGGTAACTGTTAATCATAGGCTGAGCGTGTTTTTCTTAGCGTAGCGGCATACTATCAGCCAACGGGTATGACAACAATGTTTTTACTATATTCAAATGGTTAATATAAAAGTTCAGGCTAAATAACTGTGATGAATCGGCTAGTGAGGATGTCATTATACAACCGCTAATAGTAGAGTAATAAAAGTCATCAAAAAACAAAAACTTAAAAATAGCGACTTATTGTGAAATGGTAGCATCAATGCTACTATCAAATGGCAATGATTGCCTACATTTAGTATGCTGTCTATTGAGGCGAAATATCGCTTCAGAACAGTGATTAAAGCCATTTTAAGCAATTATTCATATGATTAATAGATAGCGTGTCTTACTTTGCTAATCGATATGGTTTGCTCATTATATTACTTTCCTTTTTCTCTTTTTAGGTTACCTAACTTGTTCACCACTTTTATGTTTGTACCTCGTTTATGTCGTCCGCGCGCCCATCGTAAAGACGCCTCTGCAGAACCTCCCCCAAGAATGACCAATAGCTCTCGATTTGGTTATACCTCTTTTTCGATATTTTCTGCCTTGGCTGTATTGACGCTACCGCAGTCAGTATGGGCAGCCGGTGCTGCAGCAACACCAACCGCTGCCGCCGCCCCAACCACGCTTAGCGTGTCTTTATTGATATTTTTTGTCTTACTCGCCATTGGTGTCTCTTTTGTTTGTTCATTAGCCGAGTCTGTTTTGCTGAGCATGACGCCGTCGTTTATTGCGGATGTGCAAGAAACGAACCCCAAAAAAGCAGAAATGCTTAAAGGCCTCAAAATTGACAATATCGATCAGTCATTAGCTGCTATTTTGACCTTGAATACCGTTGCCCATACACTTGGCTCTATCGGTGCGGGTGCACAGGCTACGATTGTGTTTGGTAGTGCTTGGTTTGGATTGTTTTCTGCCATCATGACCCTTGCTATCTTGTTTTTATCTGAGATTATCCCAAAAACGTTGGGTACAGTGTATTGGCGTCAGTTAAGTGGTATGGTGGCTTATTTCGTTCGCGGTATTATTATGCTTCTGTATCCATTGATTTGGGTGTCAGAGCGTTTAACAAAACTCTTGGTACGCGGCAAAGAGCCTCAAACGTTCAGCCGTCGTGAGTTCGCCGCGCTTGCCAGCATCGGTGAAGAGTCGGGACAAATTGATCCGTTGGAGTCACGTATCATTCGTAACTTGCTCGCGTTTGGCGCTATCAAGGTCGAAGATATCATGACGCCCCGTTCAGTCATGCTGGCGTTTGAAGAAAACAAAACCGTCGCTGAGCTATTGGTTGATCGACCAAAATTGACGTTTTCTCGACTGCCGATTTATGATGGTGACCTAGATAATATTACGGGCTTTGTCCTAAAAACGGACATGCTATTGGCCAAGGTCAATCATGCCATGCACAAACCACTAACGCAGTTCAAAAGAGACATCACTTTTGTTTTTTCCAAAATGAAACTCTTTGATTTGTTAGAGCTGATGCTAAAAAATCGTATTCATATTGCGATTACGGTCGGTGAGTATGGCGAAGTCAAAGGACTCGTGACGTTAGAAGATGTATTTGAAACATTACTGGGTCTTGAAATTGTCGATGAGATAGACCGTGTTGAAGACATGCAAGCGCTAGCACGGCAGATGATGGATAGGCGTGTAGAGCGTTTGGGGATGAAGCTCAGTGATGATGAGCAACCTGAAAACAGCAATAATTAAAAATAGTTGGCTCAACTGAACGTCACCATGCACAGTTTTTTATGAGTATTTGCTTTGGCATTCTGTGTTTTTTGGTTCGCAATAATTACACAGGGTGTCACATGGCTGTGAGAATTTGATGATAGGCTCGGCACATGATATGCGTATACTTATATAGCTATATCAATATAAATACACTGCTAAAATAAATGATAAAAGAGCGTTAATCGTCAATATATGACACTAACGAAAAAAATATCGCTAAGGATTATCATGAAAAAATTATTGGGAAAAGGGATGTTGGCTCTATTGGTGAAAAGCGCCAGCATAACTGCAATTGTAGCAGTAGCCAGCACCATTAGTATTAGTGCACAAGCGGCTACTATGACCGAAGATTTGGTACAGAACTATGCTGCAGCAATGAAGGCATCAGCAAATAGTCAGAATGTGAATCAGGTCTCACGCTTGGTATCAGATGATGCGCTTATTTCACTGTCTAGAAAGGGCAAGTCTACTAGCTTGGATAAAGACGCCTACTTAAAACTGCTGCAAAATAGCTGGAATGATACCTCTAATTATCGCTATGATATTTCTGTAGACAATGTTGTGATTACAGGGGTACAGGCCAAAGCCAATGTGACGACAAATGAGAGCTGGGTAAAAGACGGTCAGAAAGTCTCATTCGTCACCACATCTCGTGTGACACTAACGTTGTCTACTGGTAATGCAGTGCTCTTGCGTGCAGTTTCACAAGTGGCTATTAATTAACCAATCATTGTTTATCTTGGATGAAAGTGCATTTGACCATTGAATCTTAAGGTGTGCAAAATCTGGCTACTTAAGCGTCTATCATTATCTTTTATATTAGACTGGTCTTTGCTTTACATTGCGTACTATACTATCCATTAACTTTTTCTTATTAATTTTCTGTCGTTAGGAAACTTCCCATACCATGTCTACTGTGCTATCACACTCTCGCTCATTCATTGCGTTGCCATTGACGCTTGCGGTATCCACTTTACTGATTAGTGCTTGTAGCAATACATCAGCGGTAAAAAACCAAGGTGCGACTAATAGCTCGTCTGTCATTACCAAGCGCCCTGCTAACCAGGGGGCGACCACCGGTGATACGGATTATTCAACTGCCTTTTTAGATGCAGAGAGTTTGGATGAGTTGGCGGATTTATTGGAAGCCACTGACATGACCATGGTGGAAGGCAATAAACTGGCCATTCAGCAATATGGTGATTTATGGAATCGTCTGCGTGCAGGCTATCGCATGAATGGCGGTCAGCCAATTTATAATCAGCGTATTGAAGGTCAAAAAAGCTGGTTTACCAGTAGACAGGATTATCTAAACCGCCTAACGGCGCGTGCCAGTCGCTATATTTATCATACGGTACGAGAAGCTGAGAGACGCAACATCCCAACAGAGCTGGCCTTATTGCCAGTCATTGAGAGCTCTTACGATCCAAGTGGTACGAGCAGTGCTGCCGCCGCAGGCTTATGGCAGTTCATCCCAAGTACAGGCCGAATTTATGGTTTGAATCAAAGCAACACCTATGATGGTCGCCGTGATGTCATCGAATCAACGCGCGCGGCTTATGACTTTTTGACCGCACTGCACAACCAATTTGGAAGCTGGGAGCTGGCGCTGGCTGCTTACAATGCGGGACCTGGGCGTATTCAAAAGGCAATTGATGCCAATGCGGCGCGAGGCTTACCAACAGACTACTGGTCACTCCAACTGCCCACTGAAACGATGAATTATGTGCCGCGCTTCTTGGCAGTGGCCGAAATCGTGGCCAAACCTGAACAGTATGGTGTGTATCTGCCAGCCATTGCTAACCGTCAGCATTTCCGTAGTGTGCCAGTCAACTATGGTGTCAGCTTATCTGAAGTGGCGCAACTGACGGGTGTCACGTACGATGAGTTAGAAAGATTGAATACAGCGCTCACCTCAGGAAAAGTAGACTCTTCAGGCCCGCAGCGTATTATCATTCCTAATGATGTCAGCCTAGATACCGATTCCAAATTGAGCGCACTAAGAGGTAATGGTACGGGTAACGTGCTGGCAGCTAGTACACCAAGCACGACGACTACCACCACACCAAGTTATAATAACAAACCCTATACGGGCTCTTCACTGCCATCTACGGGTAGTGCATTGGCCGATTATGCTGCCAGTGCAAGCGTCCCTCAGCAGACGACAAGCTACATCTCACCTTCTACCACACCGACCAGCAGTTCTGTATATAGTGGCAGTTCTTCAGCGAGTACAGAGCCACCATTGACCACAGCAGAGACCAACAAGATCAATGCTGAGCTAAAGAGCAGCAACAGTCTACCGACCACCTCAGCTCAGATTACTCAAAACAATACGATTGTCCAAGAGCCACCGCTCAGCAAAGAAGAACGCGATTTTATAGCCAGTCAGATCCGTAGCAACACCTCCGAGACCAATGTCATCAACGCAGATGGCAACATCAATTTATCAGCCGTACAGACACAGCAATCTATTTTAGAAGCCAGTGGGGAAGAGAAAAAACTCAGCTTTGCAAAAAACTCGGTAAGCAAGCCAAAACCAGCAGGCACGCGTACCACTTATACAGTAAAACGCGGTGATACCTTATCGAATATTGCGAGCAGATCAGGGGTTAGCTGGCGTGATATCGCAGAATGGAACCAGATTGATGCCAGTGCCAGCCTGCTATCAGGTAGTACCTTGTATCTCTACAATGCCAAGAGCATCGATGAACTAAGCACGGCTAGTAACGCCGCTGCTAGCCAGCCTGAGAGTTACGTAGTACAAGGTGGTGATACGCTCATTGGTACGGCCAATCGTTTTGGCCTATCCGTCACACAGCTTTCTAGTTATAACAATCTAAGCAGCCGTGCTGACCTATTAAAAGGTCAAAAACTCTGGTTGATCCCCGGTAAAGTCACTGCACCTGCAACGACCCCTGCTGCGCCTGCTACCAAGCCAAAAAAATCAAGCACAGCGACTAAAAACTATAAAGTAAAAGCAGGGGATGGTTTGATCGCATTGGCGCGCCAGTTTAATGTGTCGACAGATACTTTGGCCAGCCTAAACGGTATGAACAACACCAGCTCATTGTATGTTGGTCAGACGCTGAAAGTACCAGCCAGCGTTGACTTTACTGCTATTGTAACCGCTGATCGTAGTTCTACTAGCCAAGCCAGCTCAAACTCAGTGGCAACGACCAACTATAAAGTTAAATCTGGCGATACCTTAATCGGGATTGCCAATAGCGTCGGAGTTAGTGCGGCTGAGCTTGCTGCCGTGAACAGCAAATTTGATGCAAAAGCACGTTTGCAACGTGGCCAAACGATCAAAGTACCAGCCTCTAAAGAGCTGGTCGATCGTCAGTTACATAATAAGGCGATCAGTTACAAAGTAAAATCAGGTGATACCTTAACGGGCGTGGCCAAACGCTACAATATTGGCTTAAGTGACTTGGCATCTGCGAACAATCTGAATACCAGTTCTAACTTAATACTGGGACGTAGTATCACGATTCCTGCCAGTGGTAGCGTTGCTAGTACGACCAGCCAAAGCAAGGATACTACTAATAACAGCTCGAACAACACGAGTACCGCGAGTAGTAGTGGCAAAAAATTGGGCAATACAGAAAGCTATAAAGTAAAATCTGGTGATGGCCTGATTGCGTTAGCGCGTCAATTTGGCATATCGGTAGAGGATTTGGCGGCGACCAATGACTTAGCGACCAACGCTCAGCTACAGCGTGGGCAGACCCTCAAAGTGCCAAAAGCGACGGTAAGCTATACGGTTGCATCAGGCGATAGCTTGATTGGCTTGGCACGTAAATATGGTGTCTCAACACAAGAGCTGGCAGATATGAACAATATCGCAGCCGATACGATGTTGCAGCGTGGTCAGCGTCTAACGGTCCCCAATCGCTAATAATAGCTCATTATCGACATGATGTTTTAAAAAATAGCGTCAATATAAATCGTACGTCGCACCATAAAAAAGCTGCTCTTATAAAGAGCAGCTTTTTTGCATTTGACACATTGGTTTTTAAAACGTCTGAAAAGGCTATGAATTAAACAGTCTGAGTTTTGATGGTCTCAAGATAACTTCTGATATTGCTGACATAGTGCATGGCTTGACCATAGCGACTATTCGAGGCTTTATTGTCTGCCAAATACGCATAAATATTTGCCCAGCTCTTGTCGTCAATACCTTGGTCTCGCAGTTTGCGCTGAATACCTTTGACGGCATTTGGGCCCATATTGTAAGCGGCTAGCGCGAACCAAATTCGATCTGTTTTTGGCACATCAGAGAAGTCCGTTTTCATTTGTTCCAGATACCGCGCGCCGCCACCGATGCTTTGATAAGGATCAATGCGATCTGAGACGCCCATGGCTTTTGCGGTATTGTTGGTCAGCATCATCAGTCCGCGTACACCAGTCGGTGATACAGCATCGGCATCGAGATGTGACTCTTGATAACCCATCGCTACCAACAGTTCCCAATCATGATTGTAATTGCGCGCTTGCTCTTCAAAAGAGGACTGATAATCAGGCAGTTTTTCGGTCAAGGTTCTTTGAAAATGATCCTGACTATAGGCGTCTTTTAGCAAGTTTTGATTATAAAACGCGGCAAGTTTTTGTGTGTTTTTTAGCTTGATGCTATCGCACAAAAAGTAACTGGCCTTTTGTGATAGTGGGTCATTGGATGAACTAAACGTCCAACTCACCTTAGGATGCAGACCGTTTTTAGTCAAGCTGGCATCATAACCACAGCTGACATTGATAGAGGATAGATTTAGCTGGTTTTTTAGCTTAGTACTGGCGGTTGTCAGCGCCATATCAGCGTTGCCTAATCTTAATGCTTTTAGCGCCGCTTCTTCACTTGCATAGGCTTTTAGGTCGATATCTACACCAAGCTCATCGGCATAAGTGCGCACCAGATCAAAGCCAAAACCATGTTGGAAGCCATCGGTCGCAAAGTAAGTACTGTCGCCTGGCACCGCTGCAATGGTCAAGGTGTTTTCCAGCATAACATTGTCATAGGCTGGTACTGAGGTATTCATGGTCGTCAGGCTCTCAGCAGGTAGAGAGAGCATAGCGATACTAGATATTTGTGCCAGCTTCTTGGTTCTGGCAAAACGATGAGATACAGTAGGGGTAACGGATGAAACGATGTTACTTTTGGTGTTCAGTAGGTGTTTAGGTGAACGCAGTAGATAAGAAATACGGCGTTTGGCCCCTTGCGCAGATACTTTTACACGATAAGTAATACGCTGCATGGATGTCTCCTGATTTTAGCCATCCTTCTTACCGCAAAAACGCGTACCAATGTATGCCCATAATATTGACATATAGCGATATCGCATTTTAAATAGTGTTGCATTTTTTAATAGGATAAATGCAGCGCTATCTTGTTTGAATATAATGCCACTAGCGTACTCTCTCTAAGAGTTAGTGGGTTAGTTTGTCAGTCAGCCAGCTATCGGTGTGTCATAAAAGCGTTTTAAAGCCGTATTTATAAGTACTGATTTTAAATACTGAACGCACAACGACACGAAGGATATAAATCAGACGACTCCTTCATCGATAACGAAATATGGCTAGTGGCCAAACAACTATATGTCAAACATAGGTAAGGTCATGAGTAAGTCATTGAGACAAAGACATCGCGCAAAACATGGGTGTAACCATTCACCAATGAGGCAAATTCCTCTGTTTTTGCTATGCTAACGTTGATAGCGGGCTACACCGTCAGTCACTGGTAATAGGGTAGCGGGCTACGAAAGTTTTTTGTCCAGCAATGAGGGCAAGCATCACGACCCGTTTGATAGTTTATAAAATGCTCTATCAAACGGATCATACAAAACCGTCATCGCGACCCTAAAATAAAAAAATACCATGTCGCTAACATATATAGTGCAAACATAGTATTTCAATGGGCAGCGCTCTAAAATCTTATCGCTTATATAGTTTGATAAAATCTTAGATAACTACCAGCATTATTTTAGTGCCATAACCGGAAGCTGTAATAATGGGAAGTTTCATGACAAAACGTTCTTTCTTACAGGTAGTAATATGCGGTTACTGATTGTATTATTCAAGTAAAGTTAAGAAAAAAGCGATAAAACTTAACAATAGAGACATGAACGGTTCATTTTTTGGCTATTTTGTGCGTGATAATCACAAATAGACTAACGAATTCCAAGTAAGCGCCAAATCAGACTTTGTCAATTATAAATTGACGCTAATCATTGATAACCCTTTATTTAGCTCTCCTACCGTAGCAGATTCAATCAAAAACCGATACAGTGCGACTGCTTTATGCTGGGTTTTCGATATCAATAAAGGTCACAGGTAGTCCAAAGTTTTGAGCGATTATCTCACCCAATGCTTGGATGCCGCCACGCTCTGTCGCATGATGACCACAAGCGAAATAGTCAATACCAAGCTCACGGGCGACATGCGTGGTACGCTCAGATATTTCACCAGATATAAATGCATCACAGCCCATAATGGCCGCCTGTTCGATCATATCTTGTGCACCGCCTGTACATATACCGACGCGTTTTATCTGCTTATTGCTTGTCTCAGAAGCTGAGTCTTTATGATACTCCGCTGGGATATGTAGTGGCGTGCGCCCTAGTGCTTGAGTAATGGTTGCAATGAGATCGTCAGCACTTTGCGGTGTACAAGTGGCAATATTACCAATAGGGTGTGACTCGGCAGGATAGAGCGCACCCGTGATCGTCATGTCTAACATGTCAGCAAGTTGTGCATTGTTACCAGTGATAGGGTGTGCATCAAGCGGCAAATGATAGCCAATCATAGAGATGCCATGCTGCATTAATTTGCGGATACGTCGACCTTTCATGCCTATGAGAGGCGCAGGTTCACCTTTCCAAAAATAACCATGATGCACCATAATGGCATCGGCACCATCAGCGATGGCCGCATCAATCAACGCTTCGCAAGCAGTCACACCTGTGACGATGCGTTTGATAGGACGCCCGCCATCTATTTGTAGGCCGTTTGGTGCGTAGTCTTTAAACGCATTTGCTGATAAATAGTCGTCACAAAACTGTGTCAATGTCTGGGCGCTAATGCTTGGATTGGTAGGTTCAGCTATCGTATGATTTGCCGTCATTGTGTTTTCCTTTCGTCAATGAAGTGTGTGTCGTAAAGTGCGGTAGATTAAGCAAAGAAAAATTATGTATCATCTGTCGTGCTTGGTAATATTTGGCTTTGAGCTTTATAAAAGTTATTTTAACATGCTGTTGTAAGCAAGCAGACAAGCGGGATAACTGAAATGGTACACGATACGTTACTATTTACTGGTATTGCGGTTATAATTTATACATGTGAGTCTGCCTAGCTGATGGATCAATTGACCATGCAATGAATGAGTTGATAATATCTCAGTAAGCAGTTGACAATCTCTCACTTTTATCTCAATTCGTTTTTCACTGTCTGTTTGCATTAAATTTATAGAGGTTTTATATGTCGTCATCCCGTAACACCAATAACAAGGCGTCTTTATTTAAATGGTTACCTTGGGTCTTATTGCTGCTAGTGTTGGTAGCGTTTATCTGGTTGTTTACGAGTATGAAGTCAACGTCGGAGGCCACGTGGGAGCCACCAAGAAATCCGCCTGCGGCACAGCAAGCGTCAGAGTCAGTTTCAGATACGCCAGCCCCTATCTCTTCTTATCATAATGCGGTTGCGCGGGCGTCACAGTCTGTGGTCAATATCTATACGACCCAAACCATGGCAGAGCATCCCTATATGGATGACCCTGTACTGCGCCGTTTTTTTGAGTTTCATAGTGGTCCTGCACAAGACCAAGGATCGACCAACTTAGGTTCGGGTGTGATCGTATCAGAAGATGGCTACATCGTGACCAATGCGCATGTGATCGAAAAAGCGGATGAAATCACTGTCGCGTTTAACGATGGTCGCAAGAGCCGCGCCAAAATCATCGGGACAGATCCTGATAGTGATTTGGCCGTCATCAAAGTCGATATGACTGGATTGACGCCACTTGGCTTCCGTGAAGATCCGATTCGCGTGGGGGATTTGGCTTTAGCGATTGGTAATCCATTTGGTGTGGGTCAGACTGTGACGCAAGGGATTATTTCAGCGACTGGACGTACTGGACTGGGTGTCAATAAATTCGAAGACTTTATTCAGACTGATGCGGCAATCAACCCCGGTAACTCAGGCGGCGCACTCGTCGATGCTCGCGGTGAATTGGTCGGTATCAATACCGTCATATTCTCACGCTCTGGCGGCTCGATGGGTATTGGTTTTGCCATTCCAACGGCACTGGTTGAGCAAGTGATGAATGCTTTAATCAAAGATGGCCGTGTCAGTCGTGGCTGGTTAGGTATAGAGATTCAGTCACAGCTACGTGACCCAACGCAGCTGGAGACGTCAACGGGCGTAGAAGTGCTAAACGTCATTGATAAAAGCCCAGCGGCAAAAAGTGGTCTACGTGTCGGTGATATCGTTCTGACCATCGATGGTGTGGAAATGACCGATGCCAATACTTTGATTCAGTATGTCGCGCGCAAGGCACCAGATACAGAGCTTGATGCGCAGATATTGCGCCAAGGTAGCAATGCACAAGTAAAAATAAAGCTAGAAGAGCGCCCAGTACAAGAACCGATCGAACGTCCTGTCGTGCTGCATGATGAGAGCATGGGTGGCATGGGAGTGCCAAGCATTCAAGGTGATGAAGAAACGCCAATGATGTCAAAGGCAGAGCGTGACCGTATGCGCGAAGAGCTGATGAAATTGTTTGAGCAAGATGGAGCGCCACAGTAAGTCGTCATGACAATGTGCTGACTCATCGTGTGTTGATGGGATAGCACATTCATTTAGCTGATAGTATAAAAAAACCGCGCTTCTTATAAGAAGGAGCGCGGTTTTTATTTGTGTTGATTTTGCTCTACTTTACGATAGGCTCATGATTGAGGTAGATGACGCCTTGCACACGGCAACAGCAGGGCAGGATTTCATCTTCTTCAATCATCGCAAGCGGGTCAAACGGATAGTCAACCGTGTGTGAGCTGGCGATGCGTTTGACTCGGCAGCTACCACAGTAACCCTCACGGCATTGATAATTGATATCATGTCCAGTACGTAGCAGCCCATCGAGCAGACTCTCGTCATCATGCAAGTAAAACTGCTGTTTACTGGTCATTACCCAAGTCATCACTTTGTCCTATCCATTTTCCTATCGTTTTATGCGCTCAAACATCACTGTTTACAATGAGGGCATACCCTAAATTAAAAGTGCTTCTCTAACGCTCTAAAGTTTAAAGTTCAAAGCTCTTATAATTCAAAGTCATCAAAATCACTGTCTGATAAGTCAGAGTCAATCTGACCAACCAAGTAGGAGCTGATTTCTGTCTCTTGCGGGGCTACTTGCACATTGTCAGACGACAACCATGTATTGATCCATGGAATCGGGTTTGATTTCGAGTTCGGGAACACGGCTGGCAAGCCAACCGCTTCCATACGCAAGTTAGTGATGAATTCGATATATTGGCAAAGAATGTCTTTATTCAGACCGATCATCGAGCCGTCTTTGAATAGGTAACCTGCCCATTCTTTTTCTTGCTCAGCCGCTTTGCGGAAGATCTCGATGCTTTCTTCATAACACTCTGCGGCAATCTCGACCATCTCAGGATCGTCACGACCATTACGCATGAGGTTAAGCATATGCTGCGTACCCGTCAAATGCAGCGCTTCATCACGAGCGATGAGCTTGATGATTTTAGCATTACCTTCCATTAGCTTACGCTCGGCAAAGGCAAACGAGCAGGCAAATGACACATAGAAGCGAATGGCTTCTAAGACGTTGACCGCGACGATACACAGATACATCTGCTTTTTCAGTGATCGCAAATCGACAGTCACTTCCTCGCCATTGACGTTGTGTGTACCAGCGCCGTACAGGCTATATAGCTGCGAGTTGCGGTACAGCTCATCATAGTACTGAGCGATATCAGAGGCACGCTCCAAGATGTGCTCGTTTTTCATAATGTCATCAAAGATAATATTTGGATCATTGACGATATTGCGAATGATATGGGTATAGCTGCGCGAGTGAATGGTCTCAGAGAATGCCCATGTCTCAATCCACGTCTCAAGCTCAGGGATAGACACGAGCGGCAAGAGTACCACGTTTGGGCTACGACCTTGAATAGAGTCGAGTAGGGTCTGGTATTTGAGGTTACTTAAGAAAATATGCTGCTCATGTGAGGACAGATTGCTAAAATCGATACGGTCTTTGGATACATCGACTTCTTCTGGACGCCAAAAGAATGACAGCTGCTTTTCAATCAATTGCTCAAAGATAGGGTGCTTTTGTTGATCATAGCGCGCTACGTTGACTGGATTACCAAAGAACATCGGCTCTGTTAGCGCATTGTTTGGCGTTTGAGAAAAAATCGAGTAAGTCATTGTTCTACCTTTATAAGTGATACGGTGGTGAATTCAATTTTGAAAATGTTGTTTTAAAGCATGAGTAAAAAAGTATGAGCAAAAATGCGTTAGACGTTATTTATTATCAATCTGCTATTGCCAGTTATCTATTACAGATTTTCTAACGATATCTGTGAGGACTCTTGTCCATCGTTCATATAAGCTTTGAATATCTCGCTCAGCTCACTATCGTCGAGTGCTTCCAATTCATCAAGTGCGCTTTTGCGTAGGGTACTCACATCAGCATCTTCTGACAGTCTTTTTGTATCTTTTTTAGTGGCTCTTAATACTGGTTTTTTGGGTGCTTTTGCCACAGCCTTTTTGGTGACCGCTGTCTTTGGTGATTCATCCACACCTAACTGCTGACGCACCTCTGCAATATCAACCTCGACTTGCACGATATGCGATCCACCATCGTTTAGGTCTGAAAATACATTTGGGATAAACAAACCACCGTCTTTGATGATTGCGGTATATTGCACATGACCTCCGTCGTTTTTATTGTTTGTGTGTTTTAATGATATGCCCTAAATTAAATGGACCATTTGATGCCTATTAGGGGATTTCCTTCAGCTTTTTGTTGCCAATACATCATCTTCTCATTATTTCCTTCCATGCCTTTAGCGCTCAACTTTTTATAATGCTTTGCTAGCCTATGAATGGCCAAACGACTGCCTTGGTTAGCAAGCGCTTCAATCTTAGGTAGCATGTTTTTGACACAATTAGCATCTGAGCTATCAAAGTCCTCATCGATCATCATCACTTCTGTGTCGATTGACCCTGCTTTTATGAGTAAATTAAATACCTGAGTCGGATCATCATTTCCCCAAAGCGGATTGGCTTTGCTGATCCCGCCATTCAAGGACATAGCCACACCTAGTATCAGCTCGTCAACATACTCTGGACGGTCTTGTTTATAATATTCAACCAATTTTTCTAAGTAAGCGATGGCTTGATAGTCATCCTTTGGCACGTATTCGCCTAAGTAATAATAGCCAAATAAGCTTATTAGCTCTTTTACAGCAGTGCTCTGCGATATAATGTCACCCATTGATAGAGCTTGTAGCATTTGCTCATTATCTTCAAAACTATAGTCACCACCCGTCGGTCTGAAGTTACCAATATCAGCATTCATAATGTATTCGTCAGCGAACCGACGTTTGAGTTGAATGTAGTCAGCAGCCTCTTTATCTATCGTCACGGCAGCATCACGTTTAATAACAGGATGGCTCAGTGCCTCTCTGTAATAGTATCCACATTGGTCACGTGTATTTACTTCTACATCTTCCTTACTTGTGGTTTCAGCATAACTGCTAGTCGTTAAAAATAGCGCCGATAGTAGTAATGAGATATTAAAATTTTTCATGGAATTTATCCTTGATAATGTGCTCAGCATTTCTAAAATGAGGATACGCACTATGCGAATCTACAATATTTACTTGCTATGCTTTTTTCTCTATGTCTCGTTTTAATAAATACGTATAACCCTTGGTGGTTACCCAAATCCCCAAAAAGGCAACCAGTGAAACGATGCCTATACTGACAAAAGCGGTGGGTAATACTTTTGGATGAAAGAGAGATATGAATAGCGCTTGTTTGTCCTCATCCAGATAAAAGAAGTAGATAAGTACTAACGGTATCCAAGAAAAAGTAATAATGTTAAATATGCTTTTTCGAGCGAATACAAGCTGTTCATGTGCTGTCATCAATCGGTTTTGCTGCTTATAGAATAAGTGAGAGATCAATAGCGCTATACCGATAGAAAGGATAGCTACTAGCCCTCCTGATATACCAAATACATATAACACAGTGATAGTTGTCCAGAATAGAGCACAAAGCATCAGTGAATATTGTTCTAAAGAAGGTGTCATTCTAGGCATAATATATTCTTGTATAAATTTCAGTGTTGGTTTGCTTAAGACCTAGGGTGCATTCAACGTAACCCATAAAATAAACGATATTCGCTCTATGGTTGACGCGTCGCCAGACTGTCATATACTTTGTTGTTTTCTCTTTTGCCGACGGCTAATACATAAACCACCACCACATCATCTTTGACGGTATATACCAGACGATAACCTATGGTGCGTAATTTGATTTTATAAGTATTCGTGTGTCCAGAGAGTTTTGACGCAGGCACATGAGGGTTCGATAATCGCTGCTGTAATTTTTTCTTAAACTGTTGCTGAATACTTGGCGCTATCTTTTTCCACTCTTTTAATGCCAAAGGGTGAAACTCAAGATTATAAGTCATCCAATGTTACCTTTATCGGTATATGCCCATCGTTCAACCGTGCGCTCACGGTTTGGCTTAATGCCATATCGTCCATGGCTTCCATCATGCGTTCAAACACGTCTGATGACACTAAGTAAGCCACGGGTTTGTTGTGGTTTAAGATAGCGATGGATTCACCATCTGACTGTTTAATCAAGGCAGAAGGATTGTTTTTTAGCTCTGAGATACTGGCTGTTTGTGTCGCAAATATTGGTTGCATAACGTATTCTCCGTTAAAATTAAGCTCTAAATATAGGGCTAATTTTAGCACGAAAATCCGGTCTTATTTGTTACTGTGTTCAATTTAAATATTTTGGGTAGCCAATCCCGCCTACCGCTTGTATCTGCTTTGCCGCTGGCGTGCAGTCTATCGTGTCTGACCGCATTCCTGATACTACGTTCAGTCACGGACTGCATCGCCATCGTCGTCAGCAGGATACCGCTATAGTCGGGGCTAAAAAGCCTCTTTGAAGCAAAGTTAGTCAATTCTTTTAAAAATATTTGGTGGTGTTCTAAAAAGTATGCTGTCATCAGACATAACCATAGTTAATATAAAAGAATACCAGATCGAATACT
>NZ_JASDDJ010000049.1 GCF_030407455.1 Psychrobacter sp. 5A.1 | reverse complement strand
CCAACTTTATTTTTTAGCATTCTGAATCAGCAAAAATCCACACAAGTTGTTCTTTAGTTATGCTTTTAAATAGTGCTTAATCACTGTCGTCCAGTGTTAGTATTTCTAACTAAAGTGTTAGTATTTCTAACTAAATAGTACCAACCAATGTGGCTTATCCTATTTAGCGAGCTGACTATCATATCATGTTTTAATAGTCTGTCAACTTCTTTTTTTAATTCGTTTCAATGAGTTAACTGGGTTTTAATTAAGTAATTATCTCCTAATTACTGCCAGTTCTCCCTGTTGAGGGGCGTATTATATAGAGTTCTCACACCGTGTCAATGACTTAATTAAAGGTTTTTTAACTAATTTAAGGCTCTTTTGAATAACCGATAATTTTCAATGGGTTAGGAATTAAGATACTTAAACGATATTCTAAAAAAGTCTTTTTACGGCTGTTTTTTGTTGACTAGAAGGCTCATCTCCACTATCTAACCTCTCACTACGGACTCATTAGAGCCATTGATACGGTATTTAACGCTACCTATATTCATCAGTATTGATATTGGTACAAAGTGCACCTATATATAGAAGCAGACCTGACCCCTTACTATCTAGTGTTAATAGGCGGTTTTTGCTATAATAGTTGCTTTTATGACATTGCTTGATAGCCATTCTTCTTTATCTTCTGAGAAGGTAGTTCGTTTTGCCTTATATAGCGTGGATTATAACCTGTTAAATGGCGCTTAATCATCATGCTATATCAAGGTAAAAGACAGTGCTATTAAGTTGTGCTTATCTCTTACAACATATCATAGTAGTTAGATATAATTGACGTGGTCTCACGGTTATATGATTGATGGTTGCAATCATCACTGCCAACGGACTCAAAAAGGTGAATAGATTATGGTAGCGATTACTTTACCCGATGGTAGCGTAAAAAACTTCGAAGGCAATACTACGGTCATGGAAGTGGCGCAAAGTATAGGAACAGGACTGTCGAAAGCAACAGTTGCCGGACGTGTAGATGGGCAACTGGTAGATGCGCATGATCCTATCATTGCTGATGCTAAAGTCGAAATCGTGACGCCAAAAGACGACGACGGTGTCGATATCATTCGTCACTCATGTGCGCATTTGTTAGGTCATGCGGTCAAGCAGCTGTACCCTGATGTGAAGATGGTTATCGGTCCAGTAATCGAAGACGGCTTTTATTATGACATCTATAGTGAGACGCCTTTTACCCCTGAGCATATGGAAGCGATTGAAAAGCGCATGATGCAGCTGATCAAGCAAGATTATGACGTTGTTAAAAAGATGACACCACGTACAGAAGCCATTGAGATATTTGAGTCGCGTAACGAAGATTATAAGTTAAAGCTTATTAATGATATGCCAGGTGAAGAAGCGTTTGGCTTATATCATCATCAAGAATATGTGGACATGTGCCGTGGCCCACACGTGCCGAACACACGATTTCTAAAAGTATTTAAACTGACTAAAATGTCTGGTGCCTATTGGCGCGGTGATGCGAAAAACGAACAGCTACAACGTATTTATGGTACTGCGTGGGCGGATAAGAAACAGCTAAAAGCCTATATTCAACGTATTGAAGAAGCAGAAAAACGTGACCATCGTAAAATTGGTAAAGCGTTAAATCTATTCCATATGCAAGAGCAAGCACCTGGTATGGTTTTCTGGCATGCAAATGGTTGGACAATTTATCAAGTACTTGAGCAATATATGCGTAAAGTGCAACATGATAATGGCTATGAAGAAATCAAAACCCCACAAATCGTGGATCGTAGTTTGTGGGAGCGTTCTGGACATTGGGGCAACTATGCCACCAATATGTTTACGACTGCGAGCGAAAACCGTGATTATGCCGTAAAACCGATGAACTGCCCTTGCCATGTGCAAGTGTTTAACCAAGGCCTAAAGTCTTACCGTGACCTGCCTTTGCGTATGGCAGAATTTGGTTCTTGTCATCGTAACGAGCCATCAGGTTCATTACATGGCTTGATGCGTGTTCGTGGCTTTACTCAAGATGATGCACATATCTTCTGTACTCAAGCGCAAATCCAACAAGAAGTGGCTGACTTTATTAAGCTGACGCTTGCCGTCTATGAAGACTTTGGTTTCGATAGCATCATTATGAAACTCTCAACTCGTCCTGAAAAACGTGTTGGTAGTGATGAGTCATGGGATTTTGCAGAAAAAGCACTGTCAGATGCGCTCGATAGCTCAGGCCTTGACTGGGATTATTTGCCAGGTGAAGGCGCATTCTACGGTCCAAAGATTGAATTCAGTCTAAAAGACTCATTAGGTCGTGTATGGCAGTGCGGTACCATTCAGGTTGATCCAAACATGCCTGAGCGTTTAGATGCTGAATTTGTCAATGAGCAAAATGAGCGCGAAGTACCTGTTATGTTGCACCGTGCTATATTGGGTTCATTCGAGCGTTTTATTGGTATATTGATCGAAAACTATGCCGGTTGGATGCCAGTATGGCTAGCACCACAGCAAGTAGTTGTCATGAATATCACCGATAAACAAGGCGAAGCTTGTGAAAACGTCGTCAGTGAACTAAAAAATGCAGGTTTGCGAGCTATTAGTGACTTGCGTAACGAAAAGATTGGATTTAAGATACGAGAGAAAACATTAGAACGTATTCCCTATATGCTAGTATTAGGGGATAAAGAAGTCGAATCGGGCAGTGTCAACGTCCGAACGCGTGAAGGTGAGAACCTTGGCGTGATGAGTGTTTCTGAATTTATTACATTAGTACAGACCGCTGTCGCTGAGAAAGGCCGACAGACCCCAAAAACAGATGAGGAGTAATACCTATTAAACAGTCGAACCGTTTGAACATCAACGAAGATATCAGTGCCAAAGAAGTCCGTCTGGTCAAAGAAGACGGCGAACAAATGGGCGTGGTCGATATCGACACCGCGATGAAAGCGGCACGTGAAGACAGTCTAGATTTGGTCGAATTAGTTCCTGAAGCTAAACCGCCAGTATGCAAAATCATGGATTATAAGCATTTCCTCTATGATCAAAAGCAGAAGGCAAAAGAAGCTAAGAAAAACCAAAAACAGACTCAGCTCAAAGAGATGAAGCTACGTCCAAGTACCGAAGAAGCCGATTATCAGGTTAAACTGAGAAAAATCGTTAGCTTCTTGGAAGATCAAGACAAAGTTAAAATTAGCATCCGTTTCCGCGGACGTGAAATGGCGCACCAAGATATCGGTCGCAAACAACTTGATCGTATTATTGAAGATACCGCTGATATCTCAAACGTCGAGCAGTACCCTAAGATGGAAGGTCGTCAAATGGGTATGCTGCTTGGACCAACTAAGAAAAAATAATCTGTTTTTCAGATTGTTTTAGTTGTGGCTGTTAGTCGATGTAGATACTTGTAATCTTAACCATCAATATGCTGCGGGATATTGATGGTTTTTTAATATTTAGGCCTATAAATAGGCGCTTTTTAATATACTAAGTCGACGCTACTTTACAAAATCTATCTTCTCAACCTTTTCATTACCAGTTAATCTAAAGGTCTGCTGTACCACATTTATACCATTCGAATAAGTAAAATTGAGTGCATAAAAACATCCATTTACTGTTAACGTGTTTTACGATTATCGTCTTTTGTAGCTATTGACCAAAAATACTGTCCATTTCAGATATTATAGGAAACTTCATGCAAGAATTGACTCCACCAGAAAACGCAACAACTCCAAGTATTTCTTTGACTCCGCCTGAACCTGTGAAGGAAATACAGAAAAGTGAAGCAGATCAGATGGTCAAGTTGGATGAAAACCAGATTCCAGAGCTCGATGCCAAAGTGGATGCTTTTGTAGATCACGTCATCACTAACTCTGTGCATAGCGATGAGTTTAGACAAAACGTGCAGTCTATTCATAACTTGGGTACGAAAGAAATTCGTGAATCGGCACAAGTATCTAACCGTATGTTGGATTTGCCAGCCAAAAGTCTCAATGACAGCTTGTTTGACAACTCCCCTATTGCTAAGTCATTGACTGAATTGCGTGGTATCGTTGAAGATTTAGATCCGAGTAAAAAGGAGCTGACCAGTTCACGCAAACTATTCGGTCTCATTCCATTTGGCAATAAAGTACAAGACTATTTCCGTCAGTACGAGTCGGCACAATCACATATCAATGCCGTGGTGACCAGTCTCTATAATGGTAAAGACGAATTGCTCAAAGACAATGCAATGATTGAGCAAGAAAAAGTCAATATGTGGGAGTTGATGCAGTCTATTCGTCAGTATGTCTATGTCGGCAAAAAGATTGATGAGCAGCTAGAACAAAAAGTCTATGCAATAGAAGCGACAGATCCTGAAAAAGCACGCATTATCAAAGAAGAGATGCTGTTTTATGTGCGTCAAAAAAACACCGATTTTTTAACGCAGCTGGCAGTGAACGTACAAGGTTATTTGGCACTCGATACCATTCGCCGCAACAATTTAGAGCTGATTAAAGGCGTCGATCGTGCAACGACCACAACCGTCTCAGCATTACGTACGGCTGTTGTCGTTGCTCAAGCAATGACCAATCAAAAACTGGTACTTGATCAAATCACTGCGTTGAATAAAACCACCAGTAGCTTGATTGAATCAACCTCAGCGATGCTAAAACGTCAGTCAGGTGAAATCCATGAGCAGGCGACCAGCAGTAGCATTGAACTTGATAAGCTACAAAATGCTTTCAATAATGTCTATGATACGATGGATATGATTAGCAATTATAAGATTGAAGCGCTAGAAAACATGAAGCTAACGGTCAACACCTTGACCACTGAAGTAGATAAAGCACAAAAATACTTGGATAAATCAAACCAAACCACGGTGCTAGAAGTTTCAAAAGAAATTGACAGTAAAAAGATAACCAATAAATCAAGCAATGTTGATATCGATATTTGATTTATCCCACTAGCGGTCATCTGAAAATTGACCGCTTCCTGCTACCGAATACACATAAGACAATTGACGCAAGATATTGCGACGTCGTTCGTGTTAAGATAGTCACTATTAATAATTTTAAAAATAGATACGGTAATTTATGAGTTGGAACGATCCAAACGCCTCAAGTGAGGCAAAAAAATATGACAACCCGATTCCTAGTCGTGAGCTGATACTCAGCACGATTAACGAGCATGGGGAAGTCACGCATCAACAGTTGGCAAAAGCCTTTAACATTGATGATCCTGATCAATTTGACGCTTTGGGCAACCGCCTAAAAGCGATGGTGCGTGATGGACAAGTAAACCGCGAAGGCCGTCCTTATCGCTATCGTACGGTGACCAAGCAAGATATCGTCGAAGGTACAGTCTCTGCCCATCCAAAAGGTTTTGGTTTTGTGGTGCTAAGTGATATGCCAGATTTGTTTTTGCATGAAAAACAAATGCGCTGGGTATTCAATGGCGATACGGTAGCAGCCGTCGGTACTTCGACAGACAATCGTGGACGTACCGAAGGCCGCATCGTTGATGTTGTCGAACGTCGCCAAAATAACTTTATCGGTACACTTGCTCGCGATGAAGACGGCTACTGTGTCGAGCTTGGCAGTCCAAACAACCATCAGCCGATCACCGTCACTGATGACAATGTTCAGGCGCTAAATGCCAAGCAAGGCGCTCCTGTCAAAGTCGATATCATTGATTGGCCAAACCAGCATGAATTTGCCACTGGCAAAATCACTGAAGTCCTGTCTGATGACAACGACCGTGAATTGATTATTGAGACTACCCTTCTCAACTATGACATTCCATCAGATTTCAGTGAAGCCACACTCAAGCAAGCTGATGACTATCAAGAGCCCACTGAAAAAGACATAAAAGGTCGTACAGATTTACGTCATCTTCCCCTTGTCACTATCGATGGCGAAGACGCTCGTGACTTTGATGATGCCGTATTCGCTGAAAAGCGCTCTGGCGGTAACTACCGTGTCGTGGTTGCGATTGCAGATGTCAGCTATTATGTGACGCCAAATTCACCACTTGACCAAGATGCGTATGAACGTGGTACGTCAGTATACTTCCCGCATCGCGTGATTCCAATGCTGCCTGAAGTGCTCTCTAACGGCCTGTGTTCATTAAACCCTAATCTTGATCGCTTATGTATGGTCGCTGATATCAAAATATCACGAGCAGGTAAAGTAACAGGCTATGAGTTCTATCCGTCAGTGATACACTCGCAAGCACGCTTGACCTATAATCAAGTAAACGATTATCTTGTGAACCCGAATGATAAGAGATTGCCAAAATCATTAACGGGCAATAAAGACGTCAAAAAATCTGTTGATACGTTGCATCAACTTTATGAGTTGTTGCTCAAAAAACGTGAAGAACGTCATGCAATGGAATTTGAAACGGTTGAAACGTATATCAAATTCAACGAAAAAGGCGGAATTGAGGCTATTTTACCGCGAACTCGTGGTGATTCTCAGAAGCTGATCGAAGAATGTATGCTACTTGCCAATACATGCGCAGCGAACTTTGCGCTCAAGCATGAGCTACCAGTGTTGTATCGTAACCATGATAAGCCTGATGGTGAAAAGTCGATGCGTGTTCACGAATATGCAAAAAACTTCGGATTAAGCTTCCCAGAAGAAAATCCAACTCAAGCAGATTATCAGCGTATTATTGAAGCGACCAAAGACCGACCAGATGCGATTAGCATCCATAGCATGCTGCTTCGTTCAATGATGCAAGCAAACTATGCACCTGACAATATTGGTCACTTTGGTTTGGCATACGACGAATATAGCCACTTTACCTCGCCTATTCGCCGCTACCCAGACCTGATGCTGCATCGCGCGATTAAAGCGAAAGTGACCAATAGCAAACAGCCTGTCATGGACTTTTCTCTTGAAGGTGCTGGTACGCAAACGTCAGACACAGAGCGTCGCGCAGAAAAAGCGTCACGTTATGTAGAGTCTTGGCTCAAGTGTCACTATATGAAAGATCATGTTGGTGAGGAGTTCGAAGGCGTTGTGACTACCGTTACGAGCTTCGGTTTATTTGTCACATTGACTGATTTATACATCGACGGTTTGGTTCATATCTCGAACGTTGGCGATGATTTCTTTGTCTATGACGAGCAGCAGCAGCAGCTTATCGGTAAAGACAAGGGCACGCTATTCGGGCTTGGCGACTCAGTCAAGGTGAAGGTTGCCGGTGTTAATATGGATCTGCTACAAATTGACTTTGATTTGAAAGCCAAATTACAGTCTAGCGCCATGAACCAAACAAAAAAAGACCAACCAAAGAAAGAGCAGCCTAAGAAAGCCCCTGCGAAAAGAAGTAGCAATCGCAGAAGTACTAGCAAAAAAAGCTAAGCTTAGACTGAAATACTAACGTTGTAATACCATAAAAAAGGCTAACGTCATCGTTAGCCTTTTTTATGCGTTGTATTTTTTAACTGTATGTTAAATAGGCTCTTATTGCGCCGTGCTCACTTGTTCTAGACGGTCTTGCTCAGCTTGTTGTGCTTGATCGATTTTGCTAGTAGCATTATCTACGATAGCTTTGGGCTGCTCACCCAAAGGCTGGCTGGTAACCTCTGTCGAACTGCTTGCTTCATTGTGAGTATCAGGTATGCCTACGCTGACATTGCTCGGCTCAGACGCTGCACTACTGACGAGAGCTGCTCTTTTTTCCTCGCGGTTATTACCATTAATCATGTTAAAACCAAGCAGTGCTACGATACCAATCACTGCGAATATAATCACATGTTTCATTTCCATAAAAAGCCTCGTATTTGAATAACCATCAAATATATATTTCGTTGCACTTTCTATGCCTACATTTGTATTTAGCCTCTAATTTGTGTTAAATATTTATATTTAGTCTCTATGAGTGTCATGGTTGAATGTTTACACGTTTTATTCTTGCGGGCTACTATTGTTCAATAAATCCATTTCATCTGAGCTTTCGGCAATCTCTTGCTCCACTTTTTCCATCAGCTTGTCATCAGGACGAGCGTCGAGGACATCATCAGCACTGCGACCTTGTAAGATAATTTTGGCGCGAGCCTTTGCTTGCTTTTTATCTTTGTCATCAATATGACTCTCATCATGTTGGTTTTTATCAATAGGCTGAGGAATAGTAGGTGTAATCGTCAAATCAGAGTGCACATTACTGGCACTGCTCTGCATGTGCTCAAAGGCTTTTTCTAACTTATTGTTAAAACGCAGACGATAGATAGGCTCAGGTAAGCTGAAGCCTTCATTTTCTAACGCATGCTTGGTCTCACGAATGGCAATACTACGTGCTTTGGCAAAGTCGGTCTCTGATTGATCCACCCAAACCTGAAACTCCAACACGATATTAGAATCACCCACATTGGTAATGACAGCAATCGCTTTGGGCTCATCCAAAACAAACGCCAGCATATGTATCGCATCAAGCCCTACTTTAATCGCCGCTAACGGATCATCATTGGCATCGACGCCCAATTCAAAGGTAAATCGGCGCTCAGGGTTTTTGGTGTAATTTAGAATCGTACCTTTAAAAACTTCAGCATTAGGAATACGCAGCTGATTGCCATCTAAGGTCATCAGTATCGTCGCGCGCGAGGTCAAACGAACCACGATGCCTGCTTGCCCATTAATCACAATGTGGTCACGTGCGCGAAAGGGTTGGCGAATACTTAACATTAAGGATGCGATATAATTTTCAATAGTATCTTTGACTGCAAAACCGACCGCTATACCAATGACACCCGCCCCGCCAAGTAAGGTACCTAAAATTGTCTCTGCCCCTATCAGACTTAGTCCTAGGATAAGACCAAAAATAATAAAAATAACTTTCACGGTTTGCGATAACAGCTCAGCGACAAACGGATTGGGCGTTAGACGTTGCCACATTTTTTTGCGATTGGACAACCAACTACCAAACCATGTCACCAAGGCAAATATAATAATACTGACCAATAATAACGGTAATGCCTTAACTAGATTTGTGACTTGGGCTTTTAGCCCCTGATAAACCGTCGAGACATTCTCTTGAACATCCAGCGTTCGATTAATTCTGTCCTCTACAGTGACCACATCTGTTAGTCGGTTGGTTAAATTAATCGCTTGCTGTGCTTTTTTTTCATTAGCCGTTTCTCCCGTTAAGGTAACCACTCCTTGGGTGACACTAACATTGACGGCTTGTAAGCCTTCGATTTCAGAGAAAATACCGCTGATACGTTGACGAATGTCGTTGTCTTTTTGCGGAGTGGGTGTGGTCTCGATTTGAGCATTATTAGTGCTTTCGCCACTGATTACGGGGGGCAAGGCAGGCGTTGGCAGTGAGCTGGTAGGTTTTGTGACGTCACCTTTTGATGTCTCATTTTCTACTGTAGAAGCGTTATCGTTAGACACGCTTTCCTCTGCCGTCTCCACACCTAACGCCGCTGCAATGCCAGAGAACTCTTCACTGGCAGCATGAGCTGGAAATGCAAAAAAGATGCTCAGTAGCAACACCATTTGACCCCACGCTTTTATAAAACTGCGTACTATCGGACGGTCAAAATAAGTGGCCATAAGCATCCTTTATTTTTTACGGATTTTTCTCGCTTAGCTGGTTGCAGATAACTAGCTATCTGCCTTTAGCTATCTAAATAAAGCTGTGCTTCGCTCAAGTTCAGCGTGCCTTCATAAATAGCACGGCCAGTAATGATGCCCTCGATACAATCGCCATACGGCTTTAACAGCTCAATATCTTTCATATCGGTAACGCCACCTGATGCAATCACTGGTAAGCCACCTTCACGTGCCAAATTAACCGTTTGCTCAACGTTGACGCCTTGCATCATGCCATCACGGGCGATATCGGTGTAAACAATCGATGACACACCGACATCTGCAAAGCGCTTCGCCAGCTCGGTCGCCTTGGTGTCTGTCACATTTGCCCAACCATGAGTGGCTACCATACCGTCTTTGGCATCGATACCAACGATGATATGTCCTGCAAATTCGTGGCAAGCTTCAGCGACAAAATTAGGATCTTCGACCGCTTTTGTACCAATGATGATATAAGTCAAACCTGCAGTAATATACTGCTCAATGGTATTCATATTGCGCACACCGCCACCCAACTGGATAGGTAGGTTTGGATACGCTTTGGTAATGTCATTGACCACTTGTCTATGCACTGGCACCCCATCAAACGCACCATTCAAATCGACCAAATGTAATCGGCGCGCACCTTCTTCTACCCAGCGTGCCGCCATGGCAACCGGATCATCAGAAAACACCGTATCATCTTCCATACGGCCTTGTTTTAAGCGTACACATTTACCATCTTTTAAATCAATCGCTGGGATAATGACAGGCACAGCACACATATAGCATTCCTTATAAAGCACAACAATAAATAAATATATTTAGAAAATTAAAGTTAAAAATAAGGGCGTGTTGAATGTTCAATACACCCCAAACATTTATAAACAAATATCAGTCAATAAGTAGCCTAAAATATAAACGAACCAAAAAGTGTCCATAACAGATTAAAAGCCTGCTTAATTGGCGATGAAAGACAATAGAAACCGTCAATCATAACCATAAGTTTTAGTACGTCGAATCACTACCAACATTAGGTAAATTCAATTACTGACTGGCAATTTTAGGTCAATTTAGCGTATAATCCTAGGTAAATTTTATTTGTTTCTATGTGATAGTAACCACGCGCTACGCTTTTTATTGGGTCAATGATGGCTTAGTATTGCATAGCGGTCAGGATGAGTCGAGCAGCAGCTAAGTACATCTTTACGATGCTAGCTGACATATTGCTAAGAAGGGTTATATTAGAAATCTCAACTGGTAGGCTCTAACTGGCCTACTCTACAGCACTAAACTCTAATTAAATGCCTTTCTTCCTAAAGCCTTAGCGTCTCTTTATCACTAGATAACTCATTAGAACCGTCATTACTGACTGTATAGCAACGTATCATAAGTAAACGTTATTTATGATACGTTGCTGAGTCATTTTGTCTTTTAACCAGTATATCATCTACCTTAATAGATCGTTATTTGGCCATATTCTTACGCTATCCAGTGTCGCTAAGTGACACTGATTAAATAAAGAGGGTCAAGCATACTGGCGTTACAATTTTTAAATTTCAATGAAACGTATGATAGAGCTGTTCATTTTTGACACAATCATTTTAGCTAACGGCTTGGGCGATTGCGGTTGAGGTGATGGTTTTGGCATACACCTTGGTAGCCAGTCGCCACTTTGGTAATTCGAATAAGACATTAACGTGTTGTTAAGGAGTCTAAGGTCAGCGTTAATACTCTTACTAGTAGTTATGATCATGTATTGTCTTTACAGAGCTTTCATCCCTATTTCACCATAGAAATAGATGATTGAAGGCTTTATTGAGTGATACAAATGTTCATGCTACCGATATACCAAACAGGATGTCTGGTATCGTTTTAGACTATGGACTAAGTTTTCGCTTATGATTACCATCAAAAAAGGTTTGGATTTGCCCATCACTGGTGAACCCTCCCGCGAGATATCTGAGCACCAACCGACACATGTAGCACTTGTTGGCTATGACTATGTGGGTATGAAGCCCACGATGAATGTCAAAGAAGGTGACATTGTAGCCAAAGGTCAGCCCGTTTTTGAAGACAAAAAACGTGCTGGCGTGATCTACACTGCCCCTGCTGCTGGTAAGGTCGTCGCTATTAAACGCGGTGAACGTCGAGTGTTTGAAAGTCTTGTGATTGCGGTCGACCCAACAGGTGAAGAAGTAGACTTTGAGCGCTATGACTCACAGCAGCTTGCTGACCTAGACTCTGAAGTCGTTGAAACCCAACTGATTGCCTCTGGTGAATGGACCGCGTTCCGTACGCGTCCTTATAGCCGCGCACCCGAAATCGGCGCTCGTCCACATGCTATCTTTGTCACGGCGATGGATACCAATCCATTAGCCTTTGATCCGATGCTTGTAATCAATGATCAGCTACAAGCGTTCAATGATGGACTTGCTGTACTCTCTACGCTCAGCCCAAAGACCTTTGTCTGCCATCATGGTGATGCCCCGTTGACGCCAGTCGCGAAAACTGCGACTAATAATGTCACTGAGTATCATGGTTTTGCTGGCAAGCATCCCGCCGGTCTTGCTGGTACGCATATTCACTTTTTGCATCCTATCAGCCGCGGTGTGACCGTATGGACGATTGGTTATCAAGATGTGATCGCAATCGGTAAGTTGTTTACGACAGGACATCTATATACACGTCGTATGCTGAGCTTAGCAGGGCCTGCCGTCACTAAGCCGCATTTGGTTATGACTGAACGCGGTGCTGATATTACGGCATTGACCCAAGGTCAACTGGCTGCTGGCGAGAACCGTATTATCTCAGGTTCAGTATTATCTGGGCGCAAAGTGTTCAGTAATATTGCGTATCTCGGTCGCTTCCACAATCAAATCAGCGTACTGGCTGAAGGCCGTGAGCGTCCTGCGTTCCACTTCTTTACTCCAGGTAAAAACCGCTTCTCAAAGCTGCCTATCTATATTTCGCAGTTCTTTGGTGGCAAAAAATACAATTTTACTACGACAAGTAACGGCTCACCGCGAGCGATGGTGCCAATTGGTGTCTATGAAGAGGTCATGCCTCAAGACTATCTACCAACCCAACTACTACGCGCATTGATTGTCGAAGACATGTTGGTCGCCGTTGATTTAGGCGTACTTGAGTTGGATGAAGAAGATTTGGCACTATGCACCTTTGTATCTCCTGGCAAATATGAATTCGGTGATATTTTGCGTGATAACTTAACGCGCATTGAGCTGGAGGGCTAACCACGATGAAATTTTTACACAATATGTTCGATCGTATGGAGCCATCTTTCACCAAAGGCGGCAAACACGAAAAGTACTACGCCATTTTTGAGATGTTTGATACGTTCTTACGTCAACCAAGCTCAACGACATACGCGTCATCACATGTACGCGATGGTATTGATCTAAAACGTATTATGATTACCGTATGGCTATGTACTTTCCCAGCGATGTTTTGGGGTATGTACAACATCGGTCATCAAGCACTAACCGCTATCGCTCAGCTCGGCTTGCAGCCTGAAGGCTGGCGGACTGTGATCACTAGCATGGCAGGCTATAACCCAGAAAGCATCTGGGCAAGCTTTGTCTATGGTGCTATGCAATTTTTGCCAATTTATCTGGTGACCTTCGGGGTTGGTATTCTCTGTGAGATTATCTTTGCTGTCGTGCGCGGGCATGAAGTCAACGAAGGCTTCTTTGTCACCTCGGTACTATTTGCTTTATGTCTACCACCAGATATCCCATTATGGCAAGTGGCCTTGGGTATCACCTTTGGTGTGGTCGTGGCAAAAGAAGTATTCGGCGGTACAGGTAAAAACTTCCTTAACCCTGCCCTTTCGGGTCGTGCATTCTTATATTTTGCTTATCCAGCTTATATGTCTGGCGATTCCATTTGGACAGCAGTAGACGGTTTCTCTGGTGCGACGCCTCTTGGCCTTGCGGCACTTGGTGTGGTTCCTCAAGATTTCGTTGACGTCTATGGTAATGCCATCACGTGGAGTGATGCATTCTTGGGTAACATGCAAGGCAGTATCGGTGAAGTATCAACGCTAGCCATCTTAATGGGTGCCGCGGTCCTATTATGGACGCGTATTGCCTCATGGCGCATTATGGCAGGTTGTGTGGTCGGTCTGATTGCTACCTCTCTTGTGTTCAATATGATTGGTTCTGAAGACAACATGATGATGAACTTGCCGTTCTACTGGCACTTAGTCATCGGTGGTTTTGCCTTTGGTGCTGTGTTTATGGCAACCGATCCAGTATCAGCTGCCCATACAAACAAAGGCCGCTGGGCTTACGGTATCTTGATTGGTTTTATGACCGTATTGATTCGCGTCATCAACCCTGCTTTCCCAGAAGGCATCATGCTGGCCATTCTATTCGCCAACTTATTTGCTCCATTGTTTGATTATTTTGTGACACAAGCAAACATCAAACGCCAAACCGCTCGGAGGGTTCGCTATGTCCAAGCCCAAAAGTAATAACGCGAAAACCATCAGTGTGGCATTGACGCTATGCTTGGTGTGTTCCGTATTAGTCTCAGCAGTGGCTGTTGGTCTAAAGCCAGCACAAATCGAAAACGCACGCTTAGACCGCAATAAAAACATCTTAGTCGCTGCTGGCATGTATGATGCTGAATCTGATACAGCAGACGATGTTGCCGAACGATTCAAAGACTTTGATGTCGAAATTATTGACTTAAGCAAAGGCAACTATGTTGATGATGCAACACTAGCAGACGCTGGTATTCCTGATCGTAATGCTTATGATGCTAGCCAAGCCACTAAGAATAAAGCACTGAGTGAAGACTTGGGCAGCAATGATCCCGCTGGTATTGGCCGTAAGCCAAAATATGCCAAAGTCTATGTCAAAAATGATGACGCTGGTCAGCCAGAAACGGTTGTACTACCGATTCAAGGCTACGGACTATGGGGTACTATCTATGGTTTCTTAACACTTGAAAGTGATATGAATACCATCAAAGGTATCAGTTTCTATGAGCATAAAGAAACCCCAGGTCTTGGCGCTCGTATCGAAGAGCCAGAGTGGCGCGCAAAGTGGAGCGGTATCCAGTCTTATGACGAAAATGGTAACGTCGCCACTGGTGTGACCAAAGCGGGTACACCAAAAGACAACTGGGTCGACGGCATCAGCGGTGCGACCTTGACCAGTCGCGGTGTCAGCAACATGATTCAGTTTTGGTTAGGCGAGCAAGGCTACAAGCCTTATCTAGATACGCTACGTGAAAAGAGCGGTCAAACGGTTGAAAGTGCAGGTGCAGACACACAAGCAAAACAATCAAAGCTGGTGGCTCAACCTAAAACCGAATTGGCAGCATTGCCGCCAGTAACAAACGGCAAGGAGGCATAACATGGCTGACACTAAAAGTATTTTAACCACGCCTATCTTTGATAATAACCCTATTGCTCTACAGATCCTTGGTATCTGTTCGGCATTGGCTGTCACCACCAGCATGGCTAATGCTATGGTCATGTGTGTGGCACTGACCTTGGTCACGGCATTTTCGAGCTTCTTTATCTCGATTATCCGTAAGCAGATTCCATCCAGTATTCGTATCATCGTACAGATGACCATCATTGCTTCGTTGGTTATCTTGGTTGATCAGGTACTAAAAGCCGTTGCTTATGACGTCAGTAAAGGTTTATCTGTCTTTGTTGGTCTAATTATCACCAACTGTATCGTGATGGGCCGTGCTGAAGCATTTGCGATGAGCAACCCACCAGTGCCAAGCTTTTTAGATGGTATTGGTAACGGTCTTGGTTACTCAGCAGTATTGTTATTCGTCGCGACTATCCGTGAGCTATTGGGTGCTGGTACTTGGTTTGGTATTACGATTCTACAGCCAGTCACTGATGGCGGTTGGTACATACCAAACGGTCTATTACTATTACCACCGTCAGCGTTCTTTATCATTGGTTTGTTCATCGCTATTGTCCGTATCTGGAAACCAGAACAAGTTGAAGAAGCTGAGTTTGTAATGAAGCCGCAGTCTAAAGGCATGGCACATGGAGGCGGTCACTAATGGGACATTATGTTAGTTTATTTATAACCTCAGTCTTTATTGAGAACATGGCACTTGCCTACTTCTTAGGCATGTGTACTTTCTTGGCCGTGTCCAAAAAAGTCTCAACCGCTATTGGTCTTGGTGTTGCTGTTGTCGTCGTCATGGCGATTACGGTTCCGCTAAACAACTTACTATTCCAGTTCATCCTAAAAGATGGTGCGCTGGCATGGGCAGGCTTCCCTGATATCGATTTGAGCTTCTTAGGGTTGCTAAGTTATATCGGTCTGATTGCAGCCACCGTACAGATTCTAGAGATGTTCTTGGACAAATTTGTGCCAAGTCTATATAACGCGCTTGGTGTGTTTTTACCACTAATCACCGTAAACTGTGCCATCTTAGGTGGTGTACTATTTATGGTTGAGCGTGACTATAACTTTGGTGAGTCTGTGGTCTATGGTGTGGGTGCAGGCTTTGGTTGGGCACTTGCGATTACCGCATTGGCAGGTATCCGTGAAAAGCTAAAATACTCAGACATTCCAGCACCGCTACGTGGTCTTGGTATCACGTTTATCACGGTTGGTCTGATGTCACTTGGCTTTATGTCGTTCGGCGGTATGTCAATTTAGACCGCTAAGTTTAAAAACTTATTTAGCGATTTGACCTATTTAATTCATTTATTCGGTAGGGGTTCAGAAAAACGCAATGACGTCTTTTCGCTCCCCTACTCCATAGATTAAGGATACCTACCATGGATTACGCTACGGCGATTGGTGGCGTTGCTATGTTTACCTTGATCATCATGGGCCTCGTTGCCATTATTTTGGCAGCACGCTCAAGACTGGTCAGTTCAGGCGATGTTACTATCCATATTAATGATAATCCCGATAATGATGTGGTGACACCAGCTGGCGGAAAACTACTACAAACGCTAGCGGGCGAAGGTATATTTTTATCTTCAGCTTGTGGTGGTGGTGGTACTTGTGCGCAGTGTCGTTGCCGCGTTATTGAAGGTGGTGGTTCTATTTTGCCCACCGAAGAAGGCTATTTTACTCAAGGTGAAATCCGCAATCACATGCGCTTAGCTTGTCAGGTAGCTGTTAAGCAAGACATGAAAATTGAGATTGACCCTGAGTTCTTTGATGTACAGAAATGGGAATGTGAAGTTATCTCTAACGATAACGTTGCCACTTTCATTAAAGAGCTGGTACTAAAAATTCCTGAAGGCGAAGAAGTAAACTTCCGCGCTGGTGGTTATGTACAGCTAGAAGCGCCACCGCATGAAGTGCACTACAAAGACTTCGTGGTTGATGAAGAGTATAGAGAAGACTGGGAAAAATTCGGTATCTTCAACTATGTCTCAAAAGTTGATGAGCCAGTTATCCGTGCTTACTCAATGGCCAACTATCCTGAAGAAAGAGGCCTCATCAAGTTTAATATTCGTATCGCCAGTCCACCGCCACGTGGCCCTGACGGTATCCCACCAGGTAAAATGTCTTCATGGGTATTTAGCTTAGTACCTGGTGACAAAGTGACGGTTTCAGGTCCTTACGGTGAATTCTTTGCCAAGAAGACCGAAGCTGAAATGATCTTTGTCGGCGGTGGTGCTGGTATGGCCCCCATGCGCTCACATATCTTTGATCAGCTCAAACGCTTGAACACTGATCGTAAGATTAGCTTCTGGTATGGTGCTCGTTCTATTCGTGAGATGTTCTACGTTGAAGACTATGATCAGCTACAAGAAGAGTTCGATAACTTTGAGTGGCATGTCGCACTGTCTGACCCATTACCAGAAGATAACTGGGAAGGTCCAACAGGCTTTATCCATAATGTACTACTCGAAAACTATCTGAAAAATCATCCAAACCCAGAAGACTGTGAATACTACATGTGTGGGCCACCGATGATGAACGCTGCCGTAATCGACATGCTACACAGTATGGGCGTGGAAGACGAAAACATCATGCTTGATGACTTCGGTGGTTAAGTTAGATGATTAATCTGACAGAACAAATCTAAGAATATAAAAAAGAGTCTCAATTGAGGCTCTTTTTTTGTGTCACTTTCGGCATAGTTGTCGTGGTAAGGGCTACAAATATAACCCATCAGATTGTCACTGAACGTTGCCATCATTGGTATTTTTGAGCTCAAGGGGTGTAAAATAAGCGAGGCTTGTTTTATACCCCACTCATTTCTACGTCATACCGAAAATATTATGAAAAATACCCTATACCACTCAGCTCCCAAACAAACGATGCACCTTACCTTAGTTGGCATTATTGGTCTTGCCAGCACTGTAGGTCTCAGCGCTTGCCAGCAAACACCAGACTATAATTATCTGATTGGTGAGACAATGGGGACGAGCTATCATATCAGCTACCAGTTGCCTGATGATGCAGACGAAGCTGCCATACAAGCCGCGATAGATGAACGCTTAAAACAGATCAATGACAGCATGTCGACTTATCAAAGCGACTCGACGATATCTACATTTAATCGTTTGGGTACAGACACGCCTATCGCTATTGATGCTGACTTTAGTCGCGTGCTTGATGTCTCACAAACTGTCTATCAACAATCTGGTGGCGCTTTTGATCCGACCGTCATGCCGTTGGTAGATACGTGGGGATTCGGGAGCACCATGACCGTCGAGCGTCTACAAAGTCCGCCAACCGCTCTTGAGATTGCTCAAGCAAAAGCATTGGTAGACTTTGAAAGCATCATAAAGAAAGACGATACCATCTATAAGACCAAAGAGGGTGTGGGTCTTGATTTCTCTGCTGTTGCCAAAGGTTATGGTGTCGATGTCATCGCTGACGTGCTGAGAGATGATTATCAGATTCGTAATTATATGGTTGAGATTGGCGGTGAAATTGCCACTTCTGGGGTTAATAACCAACAGCAGCCATGGCAAATTGCGATTGATGCTCCTATCGAAGGTAGCACCGTCAGCGAACGCCAGACAATATCTGCTATTCGCCAACCCAAAAACACGGCTAGCCAAATGCATCTGGCAACCTCTGGCAACTATCGCAACTCCGTCATATTCGATGGCAAACGCTATAGCCATACTATCGATCCGACAACTGGAGAGCCTATTGCAGGCGGCGCACCTTCAGTCACTGTGGCAGCTGATTCTGTCGCGCTGGCGGATGCATGGGCCACAGCCCTTACAGCGATGCCTTATCACAAAGCACTAGACATCGCTAAAACACAAAATTTAGCGGCTATGTTTGTTGTGCTGGCTGACGATGTAAAAGTAAACGGCTCTGATGACGACATCGATGGCTGGCAAGTGGTACAAACCCCTGCCATGAAAGCATTACGCGCTGACAAAAAGCTCTAAACATACTCCAAGCTCTAGGGCGTGTCATCCATTAGCACATTTATACATTTAGATGGCACACCCTAAAAACCACTGGTAAGTGATAGATGCGAAACAAGAGAATACGTTAACACACAACGAGCCGCACTGAAATTTGCTATACTATTATACAGTTGTTGTTAACGGTGCTTATGTGATGAAAAGTGCTTAACTATAATCATCAACTTAGATAGCCCTACTAATAACTGCCCTATTTTTTGAAATGAGGTTTCCTCTATGCTTAGCCAATTGCTTCCTATGCTTGCCATTACTTTCACCGTCTTTGTCCTATTTTTCATCTTTATGGGCATCGGTTATATGGTCAAAAAAAAGCCGCTTAGAGGATCTTGTGGCGGTGTTGCCAAATTGATGGGCGACGAAAATTGCTCGTTTTGTGGCAATGATCCCAATAAGTGCGACTCAATCATTTCTGAACAACAAGAAAATGCGCTAAGAGCAGCTCAACTGGGTAAATCAGTCTAAATAACCCCTCTGTTACCATACGCTGATAGTATTAGCGTCGCCTCTATTCTTATAATAGCGTCAAGTCCTTTAAAGGTAACTTGGCGCTATTTTTATTGTGCGATAAGACTGCTTATTTAAGATTCTTTATTATCGCCATCTCTTATTATCACTGTTCCAAAGCCGTAACTCGAAGTAACTACACATACATTTTGACTCACCTGCCTGCCAATTTAGCGAAGTCAGTTCAGCGAATGTATGTCTTACGCGCTACCAATATTTCTCAGTCTGATTGACGATATCGATTACCGTCTAGGTATGTGTCTGGGTAAATGCTCTCTGGTGTTGTTTTATAAGTGGCGATCTTTCGACGCTGTTTAATAACGTGTTCTTTTCCGCTGTCATCGTTGTGCTGCTATGTCTACCTCATCCAAACTACCCTCTTCATCCAATCGACCTTCCTCGCGCTTCACCTTTTGGTTGGTACTGTGTGCCATGGTCTTGCTGGCGACCAATATGCGGGCGCCTATTGTGGCGCTTGGCTCTATCGCCCCAGTGGTACAAGACGCGCTCAAGATTTCTGAATTTCAGATAGGTTGGCTAGGGGCGGTTCCTATGCTGAGCTTTGCTGTTGGGGCTCTGATCTCCCCAACGATTGGCAAACGATTTGGGCTTGAGAACACGCTGATTGCCATGATTGGGCTATTAACGGTAGGGATGATTATCCGTACCGTTATTCCGACATGGAGTGGGTTTTTAATTGGTACTTTACTGCTTACCCTCGCCATCGGCTTTGCTAATACGTTAGCAGCCCCTGTGATTAAACAACGTACACCCAAACATATCCCGCTGATCACGGGTCTATTCAGTTTAACGATGACGGTGACAGCAGGCATAGTCGCAGGAGTGATATTGCCACTATCTGAGCGAGTAGGTTGGCAATGGGCGCTAGGTGGTTGGACGATTTTAGGCGTTTTTGCGTTGTTTATTTGGCTATTTTTGCGTGTGCGTTTGGGCTCATCAAACCATCAAACAGTTATCCCTACAGCTTTGGGAACCTCTGACATTTCGATGTGGCGCACGACCTTTGCGTGGCAGATTGCTATTTTTATGGGATTGCAGTCGCTATTGTTCTATACGGCCGCCAGTTTTTTGCCCTCTATTTGGGTCAGTAAAGGACTGTCGACGGTGAGCGCGGGGCAAATGAATTCCGTGTTTCAATTTATGGCACCCGTCTCTATCTTAAGCCTAACGTGGCTAATCAATCGTGGTCGCCCGATCCAAGCGCTAGCCGTGTTTGCCGCTGTGCTAAACGTCATTGGTATATTAGGCGTCAGCTATCTCTCAACTGATTTGGCATGGCTATGGTCAGGCATGATGGGCATGGGCTGCTCTGCTATTTTTACCTTGAGCATGATCCTATTCTCTATGCGCACGTATACGACCAATCAAGCCAGTGAGCTGTCTGGCATGGCTCAAGCAGTCGGTTATGTCATTGCGTTTTTTGGCCCATTGGGCACAGGCTGGCTCCATGAAACAACGGGTAGTTGGAGTGTGCCGCTTTTTATTATGCTGATACTGATGAGTGCCAACGTCGTGATTGCTTGGCTTGTTAGTCGTCCAGTAATGGTCGATGGCAAATATATTTGATTACTATCAGCTTTCATTTCTATCAGTTTTTGCGGTCTACAAGGCTATGATTGCTAACGCGCAATAATGCGGCCTTAAATTAACCTTAGGGCAATATAGGTCACTGTCTTATTTTGCTATAGTCAGTTCAATATAACTTAGATACTTAATATAATTTAGATACTCAATATAATCTGGATAAAAGGAAGGTAAGTAAAAGTACTACCAATAGTAGACTAAGCAATCCTGACGATTCATCCGACTGATACCGTATCTGATTTAGATAGGATTTGACTATACCCTGGTTTGATTGCATATAGGACATAACACCCATGATGAATTTCCCTTCTCATTTTGCTCAGCGCTTGCCTGCTATCGCCATGCTCGCAGCTGTAATGGCTATCAGTGGCTGTCAGAAAGATGCTGAAACCACATCTGCTACTGATACGCAGAGTACCAATACTGAAGTGACCAACAGTCAAGCCAGCACTGCTCCAGTAGCCACTGGAACCGCAGCCTCAACTGATCAACAGGTCAAATCCTCATCACTTACTATTTTAGCGCTTGGTGACTCACTGACAGAAGGTCTGGGGGTGGATAAAGATGACAACTATCCTGCTCAGTTAGAAGATCGTCTGCAAGAAATGGGCTACGCTAACGCCAAAGTTATCAACTCAGGTCTAAGCGGTGAAACCAGTACGGGATTGGTCAATCGATTGGACTGGGTATCGCAAACCAAACCCGACATCACCATATTGACCATCGGTGCTAACGATGCGATACGTGGTATCGATGTGGCCACAATTGAAGCCAATATTCGTACTGCGGTTAAGCACCTGCAAGACAATGGCAGTGTCGTCATCTTAGGCGGCATGTCGATCTATGACAATCTAGGCAGTGAATACGTTGCGGCATTCTCAGACATTTATCCTCGTATTGCCAAAGACATGAATCTAACGCTTATCCCTTTCTTCTTAGATGGTGTCGGCGGTGACCGAGAGCTTAACCAAGCAGATGCGATTCATCCGACTAAAGAAGGCTACGAGATTATCGTTAACAACAACATTTTGCCTATTCTAGAGCCGAAATTAAATGAACTAGAAGAGCTAAAAACAGCTGATACCGATAACACAGCTGCAACGGCTCAAGACAATACAACAAAAAATAAGACAAACGAGACTCTTTAACGAGACACTGTAATGACATCATCATTTTCGACTGCCACAGCAACGCCACAAGCAGACGCTAAGACACAAGCACTACTGACCGCCTCACAATTAAATAAAACCGTACAAGTTGGTGAGCAAAAGCTGTCCATCATTAAAGACGTAGATATCTACGTTAATGCTGGCGAGTTTGTGGTCATCATGGGTAAATCAGGCTCGGGTAAATCTACTTTGTTAGGTTTACTCGCAGCATTAGACTATCCCGATAGTGGTACGGTGTCGCTGGCAGGTCAAATGCTTAGCAGTCTTGACGAGGATGCGCTTGCCGTTATTCGACAGCAGGATATGGGCTTTGTCTTTCAGTCGTTTCATCTACTGCCCACACTAACCGTCGCTGAAAATATCGCCTTTCCACTTGATATTGCCAGACGTCCAAACCCATCACGCGTAGACGAGCTGATAGATGCGGTCGACTTAGGTCATAGACGTAACAGCTTACCCAATCAGTTGTCAGGTGGTGAGCAGCAGCGTACAGCAGTAGCACGAGCACTGGTATCGCACCCAAAGATTGTGTTTGCTGATGAGCCAACGGGCAACTTAGATGAGCAAAATGCCGATCAAGTCATGCAGCTGTTATTGGATTTACGTCAACAGGTTGGCTCGGCTCTGGTGGTCGTGACTCATGACCCTGCACTTGCCGAGATGGCAGATCGCGTCATCACCATGCATGACGGCCGCATTGTACCTACATGAATAACTGGATTGTATCTTAATGAATAGTAAGCCCACAGACAACAAATCGACTGATACAAAAAAGACTGTTACCAGTATGCATCAAGAGTCCAGTTATCCTAGCAGCATCCTTAGTCAACTATTTACCCGTACCCTAGGTTTTCAAACTCTAGGCTCGCAAGCACTCAGCCGTAGCTGGTGGCAGCGTTGGGTGTATCCCGTGTTGTTTCTACTGACCTTGACCTTATCACTTGCAACCTACCTGACCCTCGACTCTGTGCAGCAGTCTGTCGATAGCTACATCAATGACAATCAGCGCGCGCTCGTTGGTGGGGATCTAATCCTAAACAGTAAGCAAGACTGGCCAAGCGAAGTACTAACGCAAGTAGAAACTGTCGCTGATACCCAGACGGTATATGACTATCAGTTTAGCGCCATGCTGGTCAATGATGAGCAAACTTTGCTTGCCAGCGTCAAAGCCGTCTCGCCGTCTTATCCCTTATACGGTACAGCAGAGCTTGCCTCAGGACAGCCGCTGTGGGATCAGCTAACATCTGACAGTGTGATCGTCGCGCCAGAAGTGCTCAGTAGTCTACAGGCCGATGTCGGCGACCGTATTACTATTGGCGATGCGCAGTTTACGATCAGTGATGTACTGACCAAAGAGCCTGACCGTCCGCTGACCACTTTTGGTTTTGGTGGGCGTGTGTTGATGAAACAAGATGCACTTGCGGCGACCAATCTATTGGGACAGCGCAGCCGAATAAACTATCGTATTGAGATGGCAGGCGACCCAGAGCTGATAACCACGCAGCGTGACAAGCTCACAGATATCCTGACCAATTATCCTGATATTGAGCTATCTGATGCAGAGTCCGCAGACACTTCGGTCTCGCGTATCTCTGACAATGTGCTGATGTTTTTAAAATTATTGGTCATCGCGGTGTTGCTACTATCTGCTGTCGCCATGTACGGCGTCATTAGCGCCTTTGTCAGTAAGCAGCAGTCTAATAATGCCATTCGATTGGCGCTCGGCGAGCCACTTGGCTCACTCAAACGCAGCTACTATCAGCTGCTTATCATCACGACCGTCATTGCTTGTGTCGCAGCGGTTGCCCTTAGTCTGGGCTTACTTAAAATCGGTCAGCCGTATCTGGTGGCTATCTTGCCTGCCGATGTCGGTCTAGCCATCAATCCAATCAGTGCCATCAAAACCATTGTGATTGCCTTAGCCCTGACGTTGCTGATTGCGCAGCGTGGTTTGAGCGCGCTTAGCACGACCAAACCCGCTACCCTACTCAATCAAGGAGCGAATACGCAAACACAAAATTTGCCTTGGTATCGACGTGTGCCGCTACTGTGGTATGGCGTGGTGCTGGCAGGACTGTATGCTTTCTTTGCATATGAAGTAGGTTCGCTGTCATTAGGGGCGCAGCTATTGGGCGGCTTGATCGGCTTTGTGGCGATATTTTGGCTATTGGCGCGTGGGTGGCTCTGGCTGCTTAACAAGTTGGCAAGCAATACTAAGGTCAGTTGGATGCAGCGTATTGCCATCCATAACCTTGCGCGTAAAGGCAATCAATCAGCGTTGTTCTTTGTCACCTTATCACTATCGGTAGCGGTATTGACGCTTATCACCACACTCAATCACAGTATCAATGCGCAGTTTATCAATGCCTATCCTGAAGACGCGCCCAATTTGTTTTTGCTCGATGTGCAGAGCGATCAGCATGATGATATTGATGCAATCATTGAGGCGCCTGTCACTTATTATCCCGTCATTCGTGCGCGTGTAGAGACGGCCAATGATGTGGCAGCAAAAGATATCGAGCCTGCTGATGGGTTTGATGACCCCACGCGTGTCTTTAACTTGAGCTATACAGATACGGTCATGGAGACCGAATACATCACTGAATCGCTCACAGACGATGCGCTATACACCCCTATCGATGCGACAAATGAGCAAATCAAACCCTTGTCTATCTTGGACACTGCCGCAGGTATGCTCAATGTCGGTATGGGTGATCAAGTGCGTTTTAACATTCAAGGTATCGAAATCATCGGGCAAATTACCAGTATTCGCACACGCTATGAGCGTGGCCCAAGTCCGTATTTCTATTTCTTGTTTGAACCGTCGGTGCTATCCGCTGCCCCGCAGATTCAGTTTGCTACTGCCCACGTGTCAGAGAGTGCCATCCCAGAACTACAAGGCAAACTGGTACGACAGTTCCCTGCTGTCACTACGATCGATGGCACTGCTATTGCGAAACAAATTCAAGAGCTGGTGGTACAAATGAGCCGCTTGGTCTATGTGTTCACCTTGCTTGCCCTGCTCACTGGGGTCATGGTGCTGATTAGCTCGCTACTGTCTACCTCACAAGACCGTATGAAAGACAGCGCATCATTTAGACTATTGGGTATGCAAAAGCGTGACTTGTATATGCTCAATATCCTAGAGCTGGGTGTGCTTGGTATTAGCGCGGCGACCTTTGCCGTCGTCATCGCTAGCGTTGGCGCGTGGGCTGCTATCACGCAGTGGTTTAATCTACAATTTAGTGTGCCGTGGACCAGTTTGGCTATTGGCGGTGCAGCATTAATCGTATTGCTGTTTGCTATTGCTATTATTTATGTGAGACTGGTGATTGGACGCGGGATTATGGCTAGGGTACGGGCGATGGTTTAAATGTATTCAATTTTAGCCTTACAAAGAAAAACCCCTTAATAGGGGTTTTTTCGTTTCTTAATATTTGCCCGACTCAGTGAGGTGATAGTTTGGTGTGCCTCTTAGTACACGTAACCACTCCAAAACTTAATAGTGTGTGTAACCATGTCTTACCTACTTTGAAAGTCCTCGATAGCTAGCTGAACTCTTTCAAAAATTTGATCGAATTTTGACCAATCGGTTAAAGTGTGATTCTGTGGCACTGTACGTGAAGCGAAGAGAGATTTAGAGTATTTACCTTTATCTGATATTTTCTTTGATTTTTCAAAAAATCTACCGTCAACCTCTACATCAAGAATATCTTCTGAGTAGAAGCTTTCAATATCTGTTTCCCCATTATTTATTTTAGGTAAGTATATGACATACATATTATGATAAATATGGTAGAAATCCTCTTCGCCTATAGCTTTTTGAGGTTTTTTTATATCTTGAATGGTTTGATTTATTTTTTTTGATCCTACATCATTGTCAACCAAAATTATCAAAGGCTTTTGACTAATATCTTTATGAAAATCTTTACACCACCCTCCATAACTTTCTATAAGCTTATTAATATCTCCTGTACCACCACTACCTGAAATCACATTAAATAATTTATTTTCAAAATTACCAAACTGAATACCTTTCCACTCATCAAAAGATGATGGTACTGGTAAATTTTCTTCACTACGAAAATTTAAGTAATGTTGTAAGTGGGATTTATCAGTCTTACCTTCGCCAAAAATCATTACTCTGTCTGTACCGAAAAAATAGCGATACAATAAGTAATCTCTTAAAACTTTTTCATTCTTTGTAAGTTTGTTGGTGTTAGGTAAATTATTTTTAAAACAGATCTCACTAGGTTG
>NZ_JASDDJ010000048.1 GCF_030407455.1 Psychrobacter sp. 5A.1 | reverse complement strand
TTAACTAAGAAAATATATTGATCGCAGTAAGAATAATTGGTAGTGCTATAAGATCGATTAAAAAGGCACCAACCAAAGGTACAATTAGAAACGCTTTTGGTGAATCACCAAATTTCTTAGTAACTGCATCCATGTTAGCGATTGCATTTGGTGTTGCTCCAAGACCATGGCCTAAGAAACCACCTGTCATGATTGCAGCATCGTAATCCTTGCCTAATACCCTAAAACCTACCCATATAGCTAATAGTACGATAAACAATACTTGGACAAAAATTACAACAAAAAGAGGCAGCGCCAGACTATATAAATCCCATAGCTTTATACTCATCAATGCCATAGATAAGAATATACCCAAGGTGAAATCGCCAATTTTTGTAATAATTTTCATATCAATTATAGATGCGTTGGCTGTATCAGTTATATTTCTAAAAATTACAGCGACAAACATAGCACCAACATATCCTGGTAATGCAAAACCGGTCAGATCAGAAAAAACTGATCCTAAATAGCCACCAACAGTCATACAGCCAGTAATTACTGCCATCTGAATAAATAAAAGGGTTGTAAAATCCGTTTTTGATTTAGTGTTAAGCCCTACTAAGTCGTCAACTGAAGATTTTAGAGTGGCGTTCTCAGAGTTTGGTTTCAAATCATGTTTATTGATTAGATACTTTACTACTGGCCCACCAATTAATCCGCCAGCAATCAAACCAAATGTTGCTGCCGCTAAACCAATTGATACAGCAGAATCGATTCCAAGACTCTCAATAGTTTGGCCAAATGCGGCGGCGGCGCCATGGCCACCTTCCATTGAGATAGCACCTAGCATGACACCTAATAAAGGATCAAGCCCCATTAGCTTTGCTACAGACACACCGATTACGTTTTGCATTAATGCTAGAAAGCCACACAATAGCCAATAAGCTATCAAAACTTTACCACCAACTTTTAATAACTTAAACGAAGCACCTAAGCCAATAGTGGTAAAGAAAGCCAACATGAATAAACTCTGTAAACTGGTGTCTAGTTCAATAACTACAAGTCCAGTAGATTTTAAAATTGTAATAACAATAGCTACAATCAACCCTCCTACTACGGGCTCAGGTATGCAAAAACGTTTTAAAAAACCAACTTGTTTGACTAGATATACACCTAGCATATAAACCATGCAAGCTAAAAATAATGTTGTGATTTGACTGAATTGTAACGTCATTGAATTCCCTTTCAATTTATAGAGTTAACTGTATTCCCCCAAAATTCCTAGTTGGTTTTGAATATTAGACCTTTTACATAAATTGTAGCTCTCGTAAATTCATTATTAGAAATGAATGCAACAGCACTTTAAGAGATCTATTTATAAATTAGTAAAAATATCTAAAAAATAAATCGACGGTAATAGTCAATTTTTTCTCTGGAAATTTTAGTATTAACCAACATGGATGGGATCTTATTAAAAAAATATGTTAAAAAAAACAGGTGATACCATAGGCATCACCTGGGAAGAAGTAGACCTCTTGCAAAAGTACCAGTTCATTGACTTCCAGTGACGGAGTCACAAGGGCTAGAAATGACTTATGCAAGAGGTCTAATAAAAAACAAACAGATTATACTTATCAACATATACTGTCAAATACTTTTAGATTAACTTAAAAGATTTTAGTTGGATCTCTTGCATAAGCACTAGTTCATTGACTTCCACTAACGGAGTTACGAGGGCTAGAAATGATTTATCTTTTTATGAAATAAACTCTATGGCCAGTCTCTTATAAAAAAGTACAGTGGTTCTAAAACAATCGGAAAGTAAGAAAAACCTGACTTATTCAGCCAAAATTCTAGCACAAGTGACCAAAAGGACGTTATTTTAAACAAGTACAAACATAGATATATCCCAGCCGAACCATCTAAAAAGACTCATTAATCCATTTAGGTCTTTCCTTGGCCACATCAGCAATCAGATGCCGTGAGCACTTGGTCATACCTTGTATCTCAGAATAGCTATGGCCTGATTTGAGTAGAGTGGCGATGATCTTGCGCTTTTCGGTATCTTTTCTACGTCCTGAATACTTACCTTCTGTCTTAGCACGAGCAATACCTTGCATCTGCCGGTTACGGCGATCCTCATAATCTTTTTCGAGCAATGACTGCTAGCATATCCAGCATCATCGAGTTGATAGCCTGTAATATACTGCTCATAAATTCAGTGCTGCCTTCAGATTGAAGCGCCATATAGGAGGTAGGCAGCTCTTTTGATACGATAGATAGCTTTTTTTCTGATAACATTTTTTTGAGCGTATCCCAATCAGTTTGATTCAAACGCGCCAAACGATCAATTTGCTCAACTAAGATAACATCGCCCTTATGAGCATCTTCAATCAGCTGCATAAGCTTGGGTCGCATCAAGGTAGCTCCTGATTCATTTTCGACATAGAAGGCGGCAATTTTATGGCCATGATCGTTGGCAAATGCTATGAGTTCGCTTTTGGCACGTTTGGCGTCCTGCTCTTTGGTAGACGCTCGTAGATACGCTCTAATAAACATAAACACCTAAAATAGTCTGTTATAAGTGGTTCCATTATACCAGTCTGTTTTAAGTAGGCTGTTAATAGGTTTAGAGTGTAAAACAGCTGGTTCCCTTGGGGTATACCCTTATTTACTGACCAGTTTTATGACGCCCCTATAATGCTGCCACCCCAAACAACCGACCAATCAATGATGTTGCGACCATAGCGAGCACACCCCATATCACAACTCTAGACGTAGCAGGAATAACAGGGGCACCGCCCAAGCGCGCTGATATTATGCCAAGTAGCGCTAAGCCTACTATCGTTAAAGTCGCGAGTGACCAAACCAGTGTTTGTGCTGGCAAAAGTAAAATACCAATAATCGGTAATATGGCGCCCGCAATGAATGACAATCCAGAAGCAACTGACGCATGAATCGGCTTAGCTTGACTCAGATCTGTCAAACCAATCTCATCTCGGGCATGCGCCTCTAGTGCATCATGCTCAGTCAAAGCTATGGCAACTTGATGCGCTAAGACATGATCCAGTCCACGTTTCTCATAAATTTTGGTCAGCTCAAATAGCTCGCGCTCAGCATTATGAGTCAGTTCATGCAACTCTTTATCCAGATCCGCTTTTTCGGTATCAGCTTGAGACGATACTGAAATATACTCACCAGCTGCCATCGATAGAGCACCTGCGGTTAACGCGGCCATCCCTGTCAATAGCAGTGTTTGACTATTTGCACTTGCTGCAGCGACACCGACTAATAGACTCGCGGTTGAAATCAGTCCATCATTGGCACCAAGTACTGCTGCCCTAAGCCAATGATTGCGATTGCTTAGATGAGCTTCGTCGTGAATAGAATGATGCATAGCATAGATACCCTCAAACGATTTAGACATAAATTAGAATATGTCAGTGTAGCCTATAATGACACACCAATTTCCACATAGTTACCTTGCTTGCTTTAAAGCGATTATTCGATAGGTTATTAGTAAAAAGACTATTGTTTGACTGCCGGCATAAAATAATAACAAAGGCAGCGCGCGACTGTCTGAGCCCACCATAAACACATGAATGCTGATGAACATATACGCCATAAAGGTCAAAAAGTGTAGCCAGCGCCATGCTGATTGACCAATATACTGCTTAATATAAAAACTAAACGCACAGATAAATAAGAACCAAAACCCCAACTGCCCCAAGGCCACGCCCACACGCTCAGTCTGAAAACCAAAAGGCATTAGCACCTGCCATAAGTTCAGATTTAAGAAATTATCTGCTAATAAGATACCAGCATGAAACGCGGCAAAGCCTACGGCAATCAGGCTTAGATACTGATGTAAGACAAATACCCGCGCTGCATTAAAGCGCTTGCCTAAACGAGTGCTTAACAACAAGCCAAAAATGACTGCCAACCAAAATAACGTATAAGCGATAACACCGCTTGCCCGTGATAAATACCAAAAGTGTTTATCTGTGCTGGTCAGTAGCTGAGATACCGTCTCTCCCCAAGTTAACGACGCATAACCACCAACTCCGATAGCAATGCTTAACGTTAAGCCAACCCATAGAGCCTGAGTGAGAACATTAGTATTGGAAGCAGTATGACTGCTGGTAGGATGGTCTGTATGCATGACTATGCTCCTATGAATGGCTTTACTTAATGTATTGATATCTAGCGCATGTCGCGTGATAAATTAACTAGCAAGCAGGTTTGGACGCATAGCAGAAGTCACCATCACTTTGTTATCTCTATCTATTAACAACGCCGCAATATGGTGTTTGTTGAGCCACGCCACGGCTGCTTTAACACCAAGAAGCACGCAGTATTTGGCGTATACCTCCGCCGTCATCGCATCTTTCGCCAGTACCGTTGCAGTTAGGACGTCACTTGTTACTGGACGCAAGTCATGCGGATGGATCAAATGATGTTGCCAGCGGCCGTCGTGCAACCAGCGACGATAATCTTGCCCAGATGTGGCGACAGCCCCAGAGCTGAGCTTGAGGATCGCCACATCTTCATCATTGTGAACGTGCTCACTATTGGCAAAATACGGCTTGGCAACAGCCACTCCCCAAGACACCGGTTTATCTGTTGGGTTTTTTGGAACACCAATCGCGATATCCCCACCCATATCGACTAAGCAGGGAATATGCCAGTCATGAACTCGGCTAATATTTTCCGCCAACTGCATGGCGCACCACCCTTTGACATATCCATTCAAATCCAGTGCTATGCCAGCTGGCAGATATACTTGATGTTGTCCGTCAGCTAACTGGCGAAGCTGAATACCTTCTATCTGCTGATTGGCATGGTTAGCACTTGTCGTGTCTTGCACGTTTGTAGGGGTGCTTACGCCAGTAACAGGTAATGATGGCACAGACATTTTGGGTAAGGTCTCAAATGAATGCTTATAGCCTGCGGCCCATAGAGGGTGCAATAACGTTGGTGTCACTAAGCCTTGAGTCTTTGAGACAAAGTGAATGGCACGCTGCAACACCTCGAATAATTCTGAACTCACCTCAGACCATTGGTCGCCACGGTTATTCAGTCTCATAAGCTCACTGCTGTCATCAAAACGACTGAAGGTATGTTCCCAGTCAGCTAAGCGCTGCTGAATATCGTTTGTCAAAAAAGCGACTTGTTGGTCTATTCTCATTTGTGAAGGTTGCGCGCTCAGTCTTGTGGTATTTAAGCTAATTTGAATGTGACAACCCATGGCAAACAGTTTAATCGTTGCCAGTTGCGGTGTTGTTTGATTGGACATATTTGTGTGCATTCAAAGCCCTCCCTTGACTAAACATTCAAACTAAATAATCTGTGGTTTTTCTTATTTATTGAGAAGAGCGCGTACGAGCGACAACCCTTATTACCTCAACAGGTGCGACTGCATTGACCTGTCGCAATTGATTGATATCAGCGATGGGCGTTGGCGTGACTGCCCTTTCATCAGACTCAGCAACAGCAGTGCTTATAATGGCAGTGCTCACAGGGGCAGTTTGTTGTTCTTGATTGAGTAGTACCAGCCATCCTGCCATAGTACCTGCAATCGAGACCATCATAATGCTGCTTTTAAGAGCGGCAAAAGGATCTGCTTTTTTAGCCGTTTTTTTGACGGCTGGTGTCGAATGTGATTTGGTATTAGTCATCGTATTCCTCCTCATCATGTTGCTGATAGCTCATGGCGATTAGGCGATCATTCTCTTTATAGTATTTTTTATCGTGTGCTTTGCGATGTTTATCCTCTTTACGTTTGTCATCATCGTGGTGCTTATCTTCATCGTCATAATCGTCATCGTCATAATCGTCATCGTCAAATCTCTCAGCACGATAGTCATTGGTCGCAACCGGATTCAGTACAGTGCCGACACTGGCATCAATATAAGTAGCGCCGCTGTCTAATAGCACCTCATAAGCGACGGTGCCGTTATAATTGACGAGCTCGGGTGAAGCCTGCAATACTGAATTGGGCGCGTCTTGCCGCGCGAGTGCGGTTGCTTGCGTGGCTGTGAGTGCCGCAAGAGGTGATGGCTTGGCAGATGGGGATTGCGTGAGAGGGTTTGCAACTGCTTTAAAGGACGATAAATCAGAGGATGGAGAGGTAATGTCAGTATTTTGACTCATGGCATTCGCGGCTGATAGTGTGGTATCAGCGTTAGGCGACTGGACAGATAAGGCGATGACGCCTCCAAAAAACACTAATGAGGTTGCACCAACAGTCAATAATAAGGGTCTTAATAGAGGTCGGCTCATAGGATGTACTCCGTATATATTATTAGGGAATACAACTAGCATACGGGGTGAATATTAACTCAAGCTTAAGTCAGCGCCGTTTAATTTTTATCGTTTTTATCAGGTGCTTGATATCGATTTTTTATGTTTTATCGTTACGATAAAGCCTGTTTCTGGTTGAGAGCGGTTAGCAAACTTTAAAGTCAGACCGTGCAGCTCTGCTATTCGATTGGCGATGGATAGCCCCAGGCCGCTACCCAATTGGCTTTGACCTGCTGGACGGTAAAAGCGCTCGCTTAACCGAGTCAGTTGTTCTGGCTCGACACCAATGCCATTATCGATCACTCTAATGGCATTGGTGTCGAGCTGAAGTTCAATCAAAGCACCCTTGGGACAATAGCGAATGGCATTGTCTAACAGGTTGCGGATGAGCAGTTTGAATAAAATTGGATTGATAAGGATGGGTAGAATATCAGCAGGATTGTCACAGTTCACAGTGCGTTTTAGTTGAATGCGCTTTTCACGAGCGAGACGGTTGAGATCACTCAGCACAATATCTGTAAGCATCAGCCAGTCAGGACTTTCTAATTGCTCAGGGGGCAATTGTTGTTGCGGTTCTATTTTGGCTAAAATCAGCAGTTGGTCGACTAAATGAGTGGCACGTTCAATGCCATTACTAATTTTCTGGGTATGATAAAAAAGTTGGTTATCGTCTTCTACGCCAGACAATTGCAATATCTGCTGCTGCAACAAATCAGCTTGTAATTTTAATGCTGCCAGCGGGCTTCTTAACTCATGCGAGGCATCAGCCGTAAATCGTTGCTCACGTGCTAGGGTATCCGCGACTTTCACAAATAAGACATTTAAGGCAGTCACTAACGGTTGAATCTCTTTGGGCACGTCTGCTGTGATGGGGCTATCATCTTGCGGTTGACGCTGTTCAAGCGCACTACTAATCTGAGTTAACGGCATAAACCCCCGCCGGATCAGCCACACCACCAAACCCATAAATGCAAATAGCCCAATCAACATCGGCAGCACTTGCACGGACATGGCATCAACAATCATCTCTTGGCGAGACTCAAGGTTTTGACCGACGGCAATTACCCGGCCTGCGTGGTCATGGTCATCGTGCACATAAAATAAACGCCAGCGCTTACTAAAAGGGTTGAGGCGCTGATAGGCAGAATCATGCTCTTCTAAAAATCCATATTGGTCTGGCAAAAAAGCAAATGACTGGCCATTTTCATCAGCCATTAGCAAGCGTCCTTTTTTATCCCAGATGGCAAAGCCCATATGGTCATCTTCAGCCTCACCAAGATCACCTGATAGCTGCTTGCTTTTTAAATTATAGATTTTAGGCGTGTGCTTTTTGTTATCATCCCTTTGCCTATGATGGTCTTTATCGTCCTCTTCTTTGGGGGCGACCCCTATTAAGTAACGAGCAACTTGAGTGATTTGGGTGTCATTCATCTCATTGATTTCGTGCCAGAGCTTCCAAGCAATAAAGCTCGAGGTGAGTACCCATAGTAGAGGTAGACCAATCAGTAGAGATGTTAATAGCCGTTGCTGGATACTTTTCATAGGCTCACATATTAGCAAACAAAGTGGAGACGCCAAAAATAGGCATGCGAATGCCTAACGGTGGTTATGGGCTGGATTGAGATAATAGCCAATACCACGTTTGGTCAAGATAAAATCATTGCCAAGCTTTTTGCGTAGATGATGAATGTGCACTTCAATGGCATTACTTTCGATATCTTGTTGCCAACCATATAGCTTATCTTCTAAACTTGCTCGACTATGTATTTGCTTAGGATGGGTCAGCATTTGCTCTAATATTGCCACTTCTTTGATGGTCAATTCTACAATTTCATCTTGATAAGAGACTTGCTGGTTATGAGGCTGATAGGCCACTTCACCATAATGGACATCAGGTTGACTCCGACCTTGGCTGCGTCTCATCAATGCTTGTAGACGGGCAATAACCTCATCTAATGCAAAGGGCTTCACTAAATAGTCATCAGCACCTGCATTGAGTCCTGCCACACGATTGGCAATCGCATCGCGAGCTGTGATAATCAATACCGGTGTATCTATCTGTTTGGCTCGCCAGTTTGTTAGTACGCTCATACCATCTCCTTTTGGCAAGGTTAAATCCAGCAGTACTGCATCAAACATGCCGTCTTGCAGCGCCATTTCACCTTGCTTTGCATCACTAAACCAATCCACCATCATGCCATGACTTTTTAAGCCAAGGATAATGCCATCAGCGATGGTGCTGTCATCTTCTATCAATAATATGCGTGCCATATGTGCTCCGTCGCTTGACTTATTTCATGGTAGACGGCTTGTCTGTCACCGTTTTTTTGCCCGTTATCATTGATTTAATGAGGTTTTGGCGTTGCCAGTAACTCATGGCAATCGCAGCGATGATATGTAGAGGAACCAGCAGATACAAACTATTGGCTAATAGCTCATGTATCTCTTCAAGAAAATCTTTATCACCAAGCAGCTCTATATTACTAAAAATAGCTGCGTCCATCAGATAACCAGTTATTCCTAACCCTATAATCACTGCCCATAAGGATAACATCATCAGGGCTGCCGAGGGGTTGTGACCAAGATGCTGCTCATCAACGCGTCGAACACTTAACGCTGATAAGTGGCGTTTGAGTCGTGTCGGAGTGGGGAAGAAACTAGTAAAGCGTGCATAGCGCGTTCCAACGAGACCCCAAAGTAAACGTACGACTACCAGTCCCAAAACGGTATAGCCTACATACTCGTGCAACTCACTGCTGTCTTCGGTAAACAATAGATTGGCAATAATACCAGCCGCAATTGTCCAGTGGGTAACTCTTACTAATATGTCCCAAACTTTTACTTGCCTCGCTTTAGGCATGTTCGGTATATGTATGGAAGAGTCGTCCCAATTAATGATGTCTTTTTGGCTCATGGTTGTCACCCCTTTAATCATTTGTTTGTTGACAATACCAGCTGCTAAAAACCAAAAATCAGCAAGATATCGTAAGCAGACGAGATGTCGCATCATCTACCTTATCGCTATTACAACAAGCAAATCTTAAGGTGAGCTTAGGACGTTAAAACACTTAGATGATTGTGCAGCGCACCAGTTACATACGTAATGCCATAGACGCCGCTTAAGCATCATTTAAGAATTATTTAAGAATTATTTAAGAATTAGGCTGTATTATTAGCCATACTTTTCAATAAATACCTACTTGTTAAATCAAGCTTTCTTAACGGCAATAAAATAATTTTTAGGGAGATTCTTATGGCTTTAAAGTCATGGCAAGTGATCGGTAGTATCGTACTGATCACTTCAATCACTGTACTCATGCAAATTTCCTCTGAAACGTGGATCACATCAGCAACAGTCAGTTTGATAATGGGTGCTTCGGCTTTAGCGTGCATGGCAAGCTCATGTATACTTGCTAGCCGTTGGCACGGTGTTGAACGGCTATTTGGCGGTCTGGACAGGGTTTATGAAGCTCATAAATGGATTGCCATATGGGCACTTATTTTCGCTGTCTATCATTTTGTATTCAAAGCCAAGCTAGACGCTTGGGATCTTGCGCCCATTTTGGAGTTGTCCAAATATTGGACGCGTTTGATGCGTCAACTCAGCCTTGTCGCGTTAGGTCTGATTATACTACTGGCGCTGAATCGCAAAATCCCGTATGGCAACTGGCGTTGGTTGCATAAGTTCTCAGGTCCACTTTTTCTAATCGTTATACTGCATTGGCTGAGTTTTGAGTCTCCCATCACACTGACTAGTCCAGCAGGTATTTGGTTAGCACTACTTTGTTCTGTAGGCGTGCTTGCAGCATTGTACAAGATGGTATTGTACCCATTCATTGCCAAAGCCGGAGAGTATAAGTTAGTCGCTATATCCCAGGGCAAAGCGGCGGTACACTTGGAGTTTGAGCCAGTCCGTAAAGGGTTTCAATTTAAGGCTGGTCAATTTGCCTTTATCTCTCTTAAAGAACCAGGTTTGCACGAGCCGCATCCTTTTACCATAGCTAACGCACCTTCTGATACTGGACACATCCATTTTGTGATTCGAGCATTGGGTGATTATACAAAAAAGCTAAATGAACAAGCCAAAGTGGGTATGTTGGCTGATATTTATGCGCCTCATGGTAATTTTAAACGTATATCAAATGCAGAGCGTGAAATCTGGATTGGTGCCGGAGTAGGAATCTCTCCCTTTATTTCTTGGCAAGAGGATAAAACTATCGGTCATTTTGAACGTGCCACTCTGATATATTGCTTCGATCCTGCGCGTGTTTTTCCAAGTGTTGAGCGTATGCAGGAGATGACAGACCAGTCTGGAGTAGATTTCGTAGCCAACCCAAGTGGCAGTAATGCCATGGCTGAAACCATTCGGCAAGTCGCCAGTGAAGTTAATCCAAAGCAGATTCAGATTAGTTTTTGCGGTCCAAAAGGGCTTTTAGGAAAAGTACAAGAGTTAATGAAAGAAAATGGTATTCCTGCCAAAAATATTCATTATGAGTTTTTTGATTTTCGCTAGAACACGTACAATTTGCCGTGCTTAACACAAACCCAATAAGACAAATGGCACGCTGGCTCAAGTCATAAAGTCATCGGTGCTAGTGCTAAGTAGGCGAACGACAATGGTATACAGATTAATTTAAGTCATCGAACGTTGATCAGGAGCGTGGTGGTTTAAAGGCCGTCTTATACTTAATGGTCTACAGTGACTTAACATGAAATGGATATACCACCATTTCATGTTAAAAAGTACACTACTGTGTACACGGAGCTACTATAAATAACTAGGAGTGATGATAACAATAGCGTACAACCGAATATTCAAGTCCTCACTAGGGAACCATGCTTATTTCTATATCGTCATAGAGGTGAAATAACATGACAACATTTAATATGAATAAACCAGAAATAGAGCAAGCTGCCATTGAGTTTAAAACGGCGCTGATAAATTGGAAATCAAGAGAAGGTATTATAGGGGCTTTCTCTACATATTGTGATCAATGGACAGACGAAGATGTGAGTAAAGCTGTAAGTAAGGAAACACAAGTTATTAAACCAGTATTAGAAGCCTTCGAGCCTATATACCGTCTAGCTATACAGGGTAAAATAGAGAAGCCTTTTTCCTTTCAAAGTTATATGATGACTTATGTTGGTCGAGTACTGGGCGATGAGTTGTCATGGCCTGAAGTTCGCGAGCCGTATCAGAGAATGATTAATAGTTTAAAAGGTGGGTTAACTACAGAAGAGTTTATAGAATCGCCTTACATTATTAATCGAAAACTACCAGAGCATTACGACCAAGCGGTTAAGGCAATTTTAGCAGAGGGTTGGACTCATAAATCACCGCATACCAATCCTACCTTAATCTAGAGATTAAGGTGAGCTTTCACATTAATAACTTTTTCCTCATTCCCACAACGGACGTTATAGCAAATAACTTGGATAAAAAAAGTAAATCACCCTCCGATTTAAAATCTCCCAAGTTTAACTGTACGAATTTGACGGCAGGAGTCACTAATCTGACAATAGAGTAGAGGTAAAAACACTATAAAAATACAGTGCCTAAATACGTGTTAAATCTTACTTGACTACAATTTACATTGTGATGATTCAATCATATAATATCTATAGGCCAATAATCTAGGTACATGTAAGATATCGTCATAATATGTATTTTAGTCGACCTACCTTGACATGGTAGAGGTCAGCAGTTCGAGTCTGCTTATGCCTACCAAATATTTAGAAAGCCCCAATCTCACGATTGGGGCTTTTTTTGTCTGTAATATATGGGCTGTAGAGAGAAACTCTTGCTTGCATCGACTCATAGTTATGATTATTTAATCAGCTTTAAATCATTTGAAAAAGCGACGGTGACCAAAATGTGATAAAGCGCCAGAACCTATAAGCGCAAAAGAAAGTTGGTGTTGTGAGGTGTATGAGCATGCCTCCTTGTCGAGAGCATAACAGCAAGTAACTTGGCTAAAATATTTAAGATTCAAGTGAAAGAATATTCACTTCACTCATTCAAATACAGCTCAGCCATCCCATCAAGCCTAGCTTTCACCTCTTTCCAGTTCGGCATTACTTGCGTTAGTAGCCGCCAAAAGTGTTCGCTGTGATTATGCTCAGCGATATGGCAGAGCTCATGTAGTATCACATAATCAATGCATTCCTTTGGTGCTTTTACTAAATGCGGATTAAGTATTAGATTGCCTTTAGTGGAGCAACTGCCCCATTGTTTTCTCATCATTACAAACTTCAATGAAGGATTGTTTTTTACCCACGAAGCCTTATGGATCAATGCTTCAAGCCTCTCTCTAGAGATCGACCTGAATTTATCTTTATACCATTTATCAATAAGGCTTTTAACTAGCTTAGCTCGCTCTTCAGCGTCTAACTCAGAATCGCTTTGAGACAATGCTACGTTTAACTTACCGCGACTAAGCTTCACAGTGCTATGTATTACATCGGCAGTTTCTATATTGGTTATCACTTTTAACACATAACGACGACCCAGATAAAACTGGGTTTCGCCGCTGACATAACGCTTGGATAATACATGATCTTGTTGCTTAGCAAAATCTTGTAGGCTTCGCCATATCCAGCGCGCACGCTTCATCATGGCATCATAAATCATCTCATCCGTCGCATCGACAGGTGCAGTGACGACCACACGCTGATCAGGATGTACTTTGATGACTACTTTTCGGGGTTTATTCAGGTTGCTCGGTTTGGTCTTTTCAGTAATCAGCTCATCGCTTTCAGGCTGGTTTATCTTTTCTTTATAAGTTGCTTCTTTACGCACGACTTCATAATCAATCTTATCTTGACCATAATAAAACACACCATTCTCAGTCATTGCCTACTACCCTCTTGCTGCTCTTAGGCTACTTGTCTCTGGAAAGTCCAAGACGGGTAATCTTTAGTACTTCCTCGATGAGCTGTTGCGCTTTCTCGATACCCAAATCCATAAATAACATCGGTAGCAATTTGACACTAATAGCATTTTCAATTTCTGCTGGATTGATAGAATACTCAGCCACTGCTGTCTTAACAATATTATCAATCTCAAAGGCGTAAGCGACTAGCTTGTCGTTATCTAACTCTTTATCTATCAAGAAATCAGCATCAAATAAATGCTTAAACAAACCAAAGTACGCCTGAGCATGTTTGTTTAACTTACCACTATCATCAATAAATGCATTCGGTACATCAGCGACATCACGGTCTTTGACGGCTTGCTCAAAGTCAGCAAACATCATGTACTGCTTCACGGGTGCATCAAACATGGCTTTAGCATCCGCAATCGCTTGCTTAAGCAATTTAGAAAAATACTCTTGGGCATAAGGATCATCAGCCAAATCCTGCTCAATCATCTTGGTCACCCGACCAGTGATTTTATCCGTTTGGTTACGGGCTTCATCATCGCTTAATTCTTCAGGCTTAACATCCTTACCTAGGTTATCGACTAGGTAAACGCCTTTTGCTTCTTTCACCTCAAGCCCTGCGATATGCTTATCAAGTAAGCTGCGAGTATCTGCTTCATACTCATCGTAATCGATGGTTTCATCAGCATCTTCGCGTACTTGCTTGCGTAGATTAACAAAGGCCTTTAGATCTTGTTTATAACGATCACGTTTACTATCGAATGATTTGTCTTCAAAGAAAGACGCTGATTGCAACGCAACTTTCATGGCGTTAGAAAACTCGGTCAAAGCCGCATAGAAATCATCACGTTCTTTGAGCTTGGTATCGACTACTCTGCCGTCGACTTCCTGCATTTTTGGCGCAAGCACCTGCCTTAACGCTTGTCCGTCTTGCTTGTTTTTCACTGATGAGAATATTGCCCACAGCTCGCTATGCAGTCTGGGTAACTGCTTATACTCAGTATCCATCGCGTTATATAGACCCTTAAGGTCTTCGATATCAAAGCCACCTTGCGTACGCTCGGCTAAATCTTGGTATTTCTCAATGGTGATATCCAGCTCTTTTAAGATGCCACGATAATCAATCAGATAACCAAAACGCTTCTTCTCATGCAAGCGGTTTACCCGTGCAATCGCCTGAATGAGGTTATGCTGCTTTAGCGGTTTGTCGATATACAGCACGGTATTCTTAGGTTCATCAAAGCCCGTTAGTAGCTTATCGACAACGATCATAATGTCAGGACCATCATCTTGACTAAAGGCTTCTATGATGGCTTTGGTATAAGCCTTTTCATCACCGCCATACTCTTTGGCGACATTGGCTTGCCACCAATTCTGGACGATGTCTTTTGACTCACCATCGACGGTGTCATGCCCCTCACGGGTATCAGGTGGAGACATGGCAACCACTGAGGTCACTTTACCAATCTTATCCAATGCCATTTTATAGCGGATAGCAGAGGCTTTAGAGTCACAAGCCAGTTGACCTTTAAGGTGCTGCTGTTTAAAGTTTTGGAAGTGATCAGAGATGTCATGAGCGATCAGCTCAATACGACCTTCAACTTGATAGATTTGACCTTTTTGAGAGAACTTACGTTTAAGGTCAGTCTTTTGATCATCAGTAAGCTTTTGGGTGATACGGTCAAACCATGCATCGATAGCTTGGTCATTGGTATTAAGCTCAGGGATACGCTCTTCGTATAACAGTGGCGTAACGGTTTTATCTTTGACCGCTTGCTGCATGGTGTACGAGTGAATGATGCTACCGAATTTATTCTCAGTCTTGTCATCCTTTAGCAATGGCGTACCCGTAAAGGCAATAAAAGCAGCGTTTGGCAAGGCTTGCGCCATACGGATATTATTCTCACCGTTTTGGCTACGGTGACCTTCATCGACCATGACGATGATGTTTGGACTGTCGTTATAACATTCATCATACTTAACGGCTGAGCCAAACTTATTAATAATGGAAAAAATAACGCGTTCATTACCATGCCCAATCTGCTGCGCTAGACGGCGACCAGAGGTAGCCATGGCATCTGATTTATCGCGATCAGATAATACGCCCCCAGAAGCAAAGGTTTGACTAAGCTGGGTTTCTAGGTCGACACGGTCAGTGACGATAATGACACGGCACTTCGCGAGTTCTTCTAACCAAATAAGTGCTTTGGAGAAGAACACCATCGTGAAAGATTTACCACTGCCTGTAGTATGCCAAATGACACCACCTTGCCGACTACCCGACTTACCATCAGAGCCGTCAAAAGTGCTGATACGCTCAATCAGAGCTTTGATACCAAAGACTTGCTGATAACGGGCGACAATTTTGCCAGCCTTTTTATCAAACAAGGTAAACATGCGCGTCATCTCAAGCAAACGCTCAGGCTGCAAAAGACTGATGATTAAGCGGTCTTGGTCGGTGACGACTAAATCACCACCATCAACTAGTGACTGATACTCCTCTTTAATAGAGGTAGGACGATCACCAAACAAATTCTCAATTTGCTTAGGACTGAGCGCTTGGTTCTTTAAACGATGAAACTCAGGCTCAGAGATCTCTTCTTCCACCCATTTTGCCCAAAACTTCTCAGGCGTACCGCAAGTGGCATACAGACCGTCATTGCCATTAACTGCTAGCAATAACTGGCTATAGGCAAATAGATGCGGTATTTCTTTTTGCTTTTGATTACGGATATGCTGGGACACTGCTTGGGCATTGGTAGATTGCCACTCTCTACTCGAATCAGGACGTTTGGCTTCGATCACTGCCAGCGGTAAACCATTCACAAAGCAGACGATATCAGGTCTACGACTACTCGTGCCCTCGCTATTGAGTACCACCAACTCTTCGGTAACGTGAAAGCTATTATTATCGATGTTATTCCAATCTATCAGAGCGATGGTCTGCGAGGTTTTTTTACCATCGATAAACTCAGTCACGGTCACGCCATAAAGCATAGCGTTATATAGCACCTCGTTTGCAGCCTGCAAACCTAGATTCATTGCAGGATTTAGCTCGTGCATGATCTTATCAGTGGCACTGTCTGATAAATGATAAGGCTTACCTTCAAACGTAAAAGTTTGCTTGGCTAAAAACGCACGCATGATCGGCAGTAAGACGACTTGGTTAGTCGCTTTATTTAAAGCCGCTTTTGAGCGCATGGCACTGCATTGACTTGGTGGAATAAACTGATAGCCCAGTGTAGTGAGCAAGGTTAAGGCAGGGATTTTTGAGCTAAATTCTTCTGCAAAGTTGATGCTTGTAGTGGCGCTAATATTAGAATTTATTTTGGTCATATCTGCCTACTTTAGACATAGCGTTTGTTTGGTTGCTTATTTAGTTATATCGATTGTAGCCGATACCACTGTAAAAAAGGCAGTAAAAAACCGCCACGCTATTTAAAAGGTATGGTGTGGCGGTTGCAATCGCATTTAACCAACATAACTTCATCTCATACTAGCTATCTTGGACTCCCGTATTGCCTTGCTCTACTATTAGAGTTGAAAAAGGATATCTAACCAAATGCTCGTCGTTGAAACTTGGATTTTCTTTTAAATATTTTTCTATCTTTTCAGAGTTTTTTAACTCTACATAGGTGTTCAAGGTTATGACAGATGAAGCCATCATCAGGGCGATGTAAAATATTGCTATGTAAAATACTGCTTTGTTCTTGATAATATCTTCACCAAGCCCTGTACCGATTAAGAAAAATATAATATACAAAGTCAAAATAGTTGCACATGCTATCGATAATATAGAAAGGAAAAGGGAAATCCTACCAAATATCCTTTCAAATTTTGTGATAGAAATCTCAAGTTTATTACTCTTGTAAGATAAATTTAGCATAGATTTTCTAATGCTATACAAAGTGATTCCACCTTGTGAGTATTCACATAGGGCTAAAAGCACGTGGCGGAGATAATAGTCAACTCTTAGACCAGTCGCTTGATAAAATTGATCTTCAGACAGCTTTTTTTGTATACTTTGACGGGTCAATGGATCTAAATAACTTGATTCTAAAGCCCTCTCTTTATCTCTAGTGCTGCCTTTTCTTATATAAGAAAAAACATCAAAAAACTCTTTAAGTTTTTGAGGGTGAAATAATATAGGACTAAGTATTCCTATAGCAATAATACATAAAGTCACCCAAAAACCATATTGCTCATAGTACTCTGCAATGCCATCTATACCTAGCTCAGTAATACTAGGCATCAACAACCACCCGCTTTTTACCCGTCAACAACACCTGCATCAGCGCCTTTTTCTCTTGCTGCAAATCAGCCAATTGCTGCTCAAGCAACTCGATTTCTTTATCGGCATTGGTTAACACGCTGGCGATTTTTTGTTGTTCTTTAGCTGAGGGTAATTTTACTGGCATTTTCTGGAACATTGGCAATCTCAAAGACTTAACAGTACTACCAACGGCTTGAGATAAGAAATAGTGGCGATAATAACCAATATAATAAAAAAGGAATTTACCATAAGTATTTTTAAAATCCATAATGGCATAGGTACGTTGATGAAGGTCAAACTTCCCTTCAAAATACTTTGGCACAAAATCTTGCCCTTCCCCTCCTACGATTATTGCTTCAGCATCAAACAAAAATATTCCGCTAGTTCTTACATCAATAGAACGGTCAAAAAAAGCGTATTCACCTGTTAAAGAAGAATCTTCTCTGTTTGAGCTTCCAGTAGTGATATGACTAATTTCACCCAACTCAACCTCTTCCCACTCTCTTTCAAACCGTTTGCCCGACTCATCAAGCAAACGCTTTTTACCCGTTAGCAATTGCTGCATCAACGCTTTTTTCTGCTGGGTACTATTCTCAATCAAACGCTCAGTCGTGCTAATTGCTTTATCCCAAGTAGATAAGATTTTGGCGATTTTTTGTTGTTCTACAAGAGGAGGTACAAGAAGAGGAGTCTTTTCGAGTACTTTTTTATTTATCTTTACCATTGACTTACTGCTGCCTGAAGCACACATCTTAAAATATGCGCGTACAACTGATGATTTTAGCTGGTGTTCAACAAACAAGGGATATACTTGAGCTTTATCAACTCGAAACTTCATCATCAAGTCAGGGTAAGAGCAATTGTCTATTTCACCTTTATACTGAATTGAACGACCTACCTTGTCAGGAGTATTAGACCTACTTACAAGGAAATCTCCTTTACTTAACACAGAATCAATTACTTTTTTAGTTGGTTCTACTGGTTTAATTTCATCTATTTTGATTCCATCGTCGCTTAGTGCCCCTAAGCCAAGTACCCAATATCCAGTTTTACTATCAGAAGCTAATGGAGAAAAGCCATTCTTTATATTGCCCGAGATAATCGTTTGCAGTTCTTTTAAAATCCACCCCTTAGGCACCATAACCCAACTCCTTTAAAAACCCTGCCATCTCAATCTCTAACGTATCCAATTCAGCTTTTAACTCAAGACGCTCACTACGCACCGCATCCAGATCAATCTCCGCCTCTTCCTCAAAGGTATCGACATAGCGTGGAATATTTAGGTTAAAGTCATTTTCTTTAATCTCATCAAAGCTCGCTAGATAAGCATATTTATCGACACTTTCTCGCGCCTTATACGTCTCAATGATCTTAGCAATATTATCTTCAGTGAGCTGATTTTGATTTTTACCTGATTTGAACTCATTACTGGCATCGATGAATAACACCGAGTCATCGGTCTTATTCTTCTTAAACAGCAAAATCGCCGCTGGAATCCCTGTCCCAAAAAACAGCTTTTCTGGTAAGCCAATCACCGTATCGAGCAGGTTTTCTTCGATCAGTTGCTGACGGATTTTGCCTTCACTTGATGCACGGAATAGCACGCCATGCGGTACGACCACACCCATGCGGCCAGTAGTAGGCTTAAGCGTTTCGATCATATGACTGATAAAGGCATAGTCGCCCTTGGTCTTGGGCGGTACACCGCGATGGAAGCGACCATAGGGATCGCTGCTGGCATCCTCATGACCCCATTTATCCAGTGAAAACGGCGGGTTGGCGGTCACCACATCGAACTGTAATAAGTGCTTGCCGTCCTTATCGAGTAGCAGCGGATTACGGATGGTATCACCCCACTCGATACGGTGGTTGTCCTCACCGTGTAGGAACATATTCATCTTGGCCAGTGCCCATGTCGAGCCAATGGCTTCTTGACCGTATAGCGCATACTTCTTAGAGTTTGAGTTTTTGCGTACCATCGCCCCGCACTTGATGAGTAGCGAGCCTGAACCACAGGCGGGATCACAGATTTCATCACCCTCGACAGGCTCAAGAATAGTCGCTAGCAAGTTAGATACTTCTGGTGGCGTATAGAACTCACCCGCCGTCGCCCCACTACTGGCAGCAAAATGCTTGATTAAAAACTCATAAGCATTACCAATCACATCGAGGCTACCCACGCGCTCAACGCTTAGGTTAAGGATGTCTTTGCCAAAATCTTCTAGTAAGTGGCGTAATAGCTCGTTCTTTTGCTTTTCTTGACCCAGTTTATCGGTGTTAAAGCTAATGTCTTGGAAGACGTTTTTGAGCTTGGTACCGTTGGCTTCTTCAATCGCATGTAGCGCCTCGTCAATCCGTTGACCATTGCCCGGCTGATGACGCTGCTCATACAAGTCCCAAAAGCTTGCGCCTTCAGGCAACACAAAACGCTGCTTGGACATCATGGCGTGGATCAGCTCAGGGTTCTCGTTACCAGAACCGCCAAACTGCTCGACCAGCTTGTTGTACTCATCGCGGTAAACATCAGATAGGTACTTTAGGAACAGCATGGTTAAGATAAAGTCTTTATAGGTATCGGCGCTGATGACCCCTCGAAAGGTATCACAAGCGTTCCACACGGCTTTGTTGATATCGTCTTGATTGATTTGGGTAATATGACTAGCAGTACTGTCGGGCATTTATTATTCCTAGATACTTTGGAAGGTGTAAATTTTTATAGTAAGGTAATAATAGCAGGCTCTGAGGTGGTTGGCAGATGTCATTGCTGAAAAATTCGATTCTATTAACTCTATAAGGGTACTAAGCAGTATCGCGAAGTGGATTAATAATATAGTTGAGGTCAGCTTTCCATTTGATAATAAATAAGCACGGCAAGCAAAGGTCATTTGCTTACCGTAGATTATTAAGAGTAGAGATGATTAAAAAACTCTATGTGAAGCTTTAAGGTTGGTCTAAGTTAAGTCACTACACTACAAGTTGGCACATATCTCTACATTAAACGATTGGTTATCACTTTTTGGTAATGCAAAAAGCATATCGTTCTTGTGAATACCATTACCACCTCTCATCTCTAATACTTCATCTCCACCAACCCTATAAATTTTACGATCAGAAGTATAATACATTCCAGGAGAACGGCAATTTACTATACGAAGGGTTTCATTCCTATCTAATCTACCACCAAACATTGACGTTGGCTTATCCAGATATTGAGATCTTAGTAGGCCTACTACTAAGTATTCATTCTCTTGAAGATACCCTCCATACTTAGACTTTGAATAACGTTCAACAGAATTTTTGTCTAATGAAACCAAGGTTTTTCCATTATTTATGTGGCCCAAGTTGACCCATTGTGCCGTTTTTGGTTTTTTATTTTTAGCGGTAATAACGTTCTTATGCTCTTCATCTGTAGCACGCTTGCACGTCTCTTGAATAATGCCATACTCTTTGGTTCCAAGAGCAAATTGTTGAAACTCCCCACCAGATATATCTTTTTTGTTAGCGTACTCCTGAATATTTACATAAGTCATTAACGGTTCATCATTTTCTGTATATTTCTCTTTAGCTTGTAGCGCCATGCTTTTGTTATCACAGTTTACGTAATATTTTTCGATATAATAACTATTGCTAGTTCTCATCAGTCCGGAGTTATTCATTGGTAATTCACTTTTTACCTTGGCGGATACTGAAAAAACATCATGATTGCGGTTACCTCCTAATATGTTTATACCAGTAAGCTTCACCGATGCTAAATCTATAAAAATCTGCTCATCTTTATTTCCTACATCATTCAGATGTTCCCAACTTTCTGCATGAGCTATAAAAGCCAAACTACAACCAATAACTGCTAATACGATATTTCTCATTTTTATTCCACTATTTATATTTATAAGTAAGGCTTATATATTTAACCTGGTACCTATCGGCTATTTTTATAATCTTTAAATAACTGTATCAACTCTTTATAGGCTACTCTTAGTGCTTTCTCTTGGAATCTATATGAAAGCTGACCGTTACTAAATTTAGCTTCATTATTCAAAATTCCATGCGTATTAAGCGAGGCGATTTCATCAATCGAAAAGCTCTGAGTTTCGTACAACATGGCTCGTAAATGTATATGATTTTCAGTTAAAACCATGCCATTGGTACCTTCAAATACAAAGGCATCGTTCAATATTAATAGTATATTTTCGCTTGATAATCCAAATTTCTCTTCTACAGTCTTAACCAACCCTGATGATAGTACAGCACTGTCTTTAATCTTATCGTGAGTATAGATACGATCATTATTTTTAAAGTCATCAGAGGCATTTTTCTGAATATAAGCATAAAAACTGTCATCACTATATAACTGAGCTCTACCTGCTTGCATTTGGGCTTTAATCATATTCTTAGAGGCATTAATTCTCTTAGAGACATTAATTTTCTTATCAGATGTATCACTAATACGATTTTTATTTGCTATCAGACTGAGTAAAGCAACTGCTAATAACTGATGACGATTAACAACTTCTTCGTCAGCTTCGTTGTCTAGTGTATCGACAGCTAACTCACCTCCCGCTATATTTATTCCTGTATCTCTTGGCAGTTGTGATGAGCTCTGTTCTGATATAGGTGCATCAACCTCTGCTGGAGTAATATTAGTGTTGTTTATACTATCAAGCTGAGCATCAATATCTGTAATAGATTCTGTGGTGAAAGCATCTAGATTCGTTGAGCTTTCTGATATGGAAGCAACCGACTTACCAAAGCTATCTGTAATATTAAATCCATTTTGATCAGGTGTAATGCTACCCATATTGAAATGATTAGTATCAGTGACCTTTAAGCTCGCTCCATCTTGCTTAATAAACCCGACAATATCACCTTGACTGTCTGTTATTTTTAGAGTGGCTCCATCGTTTTGTATATAGAGGTTTTCAAAACTACTATCACCAATTCTAATTTGATTAAGATTATTATTAATAGCCGAGCTTGTACCATCTTCATACTGTATTTGTTGACTGTTTTGAAGCTGCTGAAAAAATCCGTTAACCGTAATGGCCGAGTTGGCGGTCAACATAGCAGTCGTAGCGACTGGCTCAGAAACAGATACTTCTGTGCCAAAAGCACCTTTGTAGATAGGGCTCTCTTTCATAAACGCCACATCATTTGGCATTGGTTTTGCTGCTGCTGCGGCTTCACCTGCGACGGTCTCTCCTGAGCCTACCCCTTCTGCGAAGTCCGCACCTATATTCAATTTCAAAAAAGGTAAGACGATTGAGATGATAAGGATAGGAGCTTCAGACATAATCTCAAGAGCTTTTTGAACGGTATAGCCTCGATTATCTACAAAGCTTTTTAAAATTATCGGAAAGAGAACCACCGGGATGATTAGACCAACTGATGGGGTCGATTCTAATGCTCCATTTGCCATGATACCTATAGGGAAAAAGTAGATAAACAATCCAGCCATTACCAAGCCGAAGTGCTGAAACAGATATCCAAGACGTTTTATAAAAAAATATAATAGAACAGGAATGTATATAATTAATAGAAAAGGAATAGCCATAGCCGCCATTCCCAATAATAATAAAATACCGATAACTTGAAAATTACGAATGATAACCTTGAATAAAGCTGCCACTCCTAATAGCAAAAGGCCAATGATACCGATCATAGGCTGCACTGAGCCGATTAATAACAGTAAAGAATAGATGCCCACTGCCATCCAAAATAGGGTCTGTTGAGCAGCTTTTGGTGTTATTTCAGAATCATCAATAGGGGTAATAAGGTCGGAAAATTCTTGAGTCACTATCTACTTCCTTAAGGAGTGCTATTCTATTGAATAGCTATAATTTTTTGGTATGCTTTTAAGCAATTTTTATGCCAATATATTCTATTTCATAATCTAATTTTGTTCGTTAAATTATGATAATAAGAACCAACCTGACCAGCTATTCCCTCTAGCCTCACTTATATGAGCAATCGCCAAAATTAATCATTGTAACTTGACTATTTGGACGTGTCCTCATTTTGAACATGACGATAAGAATGAGATAAATTGCCGTCAAACAAGGAAAATAGTGCAGATAATATCGAGATATTGACCAACTATTTGACGATGTTTGGCAAGATTTAGCCATTTTTAACCCATTTAGATAACTATCAATTGAATTGAGGACACGCCCTAGTAACAGAGCTTAAGAAAGAGATGCTTTATGCTATCATCGATTTAGTTGTAGGATTTTAGCAGGATAATTAGACATTTATCCATTACTATCTTTACAGTATAAAAAGTAACCTTGAGTAAAAACTTTAATAAAATCATCAGTTTTTCTCTCCTCTCCTAAACACTTTTAAACCCTTAATAGTAAGACTCTTAGTCTCTGCTTATTATCTACTGCTATCCAAAACATTCCTGTTCGACATCCTTTGTTGCTATGCACCCTACTTGTTATGTTGGTCTAGCGTTTATATATACCGTAATTAGACCAATACTCGAACTATATTTATATACCTTATCTTAAACCAACATAGCCGTCTGAACGCTTTAAGCATATAGCTCGTAGGTATAACGCAGTCTTACTCTTAAGAATAAACTACTGAGACTATCTAATGACTGCTAAGGTTTAGTAGTTGATATTTGTTTATATCTCTGTTAAATTTTAACTCGATACATAATGTATCGTTTTATATATAACTGTATGTAAATAGTGGCAAACCTTTCAGTGTTTGCACATCACATTGTTATAGCAGTTGTATTAATCGTATTTCATTCATGCTAAGGATAGCAATTATGAACAACCATTCCGTCAGTTCACTCTTATAAGCCAAACCTCTTCAGGCACCGATCAAATAGTATTAACTTAAGCTATGAAGCCCTAGTGGTGTGTGTTTTATGCTATGAGTACGTTTTGATATCGAGAATAAGTCGAGTCATATATATCGCTATAAATATGCTGGGCATTAACCCTAATGCTCTATCTACGAAATGGTTAGATATCAGTGATCCTTTACGCTATGGCATAAGGTGCTTTTATTTATTCGACATTCATGACGATACTCCACCGTCTAAATAGCAACTACGAAGAAGATCCTAGAAAGTATTACTTAGGGTCTGTTGAACATTCAAATATTAGGGCTGCTGATTGCTAAAATTGCACCAAATTAGGCGCAAGCCGACGATAATGTCGAGACCTTAACTAGGATTGCAACAACGTTTGGGGTGATTTTAGCATCAGCCTTTCAGGGCAGTACTATTTTCTGCCAATATATGGCGAAATTGTTTAACCTAGAATGACTAGGCGTCAAAAATTTCACTGCATATTGTCTAAAAAATAGTGACTGCCAGCACCACATTTGAATGTTCAACAGACCCTAATAACAACCAGACTAAATTCTGTTTATCAGAAGCATTATCTTATTCACAAAGTATAATTTTACAGCGTATTTTTCCATGGAAGGAAATTGAAACTATGAGCATTTTTGCTATTTTTTTGTCTTTGTCACTCTTAATATATTTTGCCTATAGAGGTGTCAGCGTATTAGTTTTGGCTCCCTTACTCGCTATTTTAGCTGTTGTTTTAAGTGGTGATAGTAGTCAAACCATGGGGATTTATACTGAAGTATTTATGCAGGGTCTTGGAGGCTTTGCCGTCAAATATTTCCCACTATTTATCTTAGGTGCGATTTTTGGCAAGTTGATGGAAGATTCTGGTTATGCCTATAGCATCGCACGCAACATCGTGGATAAACTGGGAGACAAACATGCTTTGTTAGCCGTCGTCTTAGCCTGTTCAATCTTGACTTATGGAGGTGTATCAGCCTTTGTCGTTACTTTCGCAATATATCCCATTGCTGCCGCCTTATTTAAGCAGACGAACATACCTAAAAGACTAATACCTGGAGCCATTTGTATTGGCGCTCTAACCTTAACCATGACGGCATTGCCAGGTTCACCTGCCATTCATAATGTTATACCGATGCCTTATTTTGAGACTGATGCATTTGCAGCTCCTGGTTTAGGCATTATTGCCTCGATAGTCATGCTAGGCGGAGGTATGTTGTGGATGAATCGCCAAACACGTATTGCAAGTGCAAATAATGAAGGTTATGGAAATCATACGTTAAATGAAAAAGAGCCTCACTCAGGTATCGACATACCCAATTTTTGGCTCGCATTATCGCCTATTCTCATTGTGATAATAGGCAACTATGCTTTTTCAAAAATCATAATACCGTTATGGAACAACAGTTACTTAGCTGACGAAAAGTTTGGTGGCGTAGCCTTGAGCTCAGTTATTGGTATATGGGCCATTATTTTATCGTTGTTTTTAGCTTGTGTGTTTGTTATTGCTTCGAGTTTCAAAAGAATAGATAGTGTGGCAGCAAGTTTAAACAAAGGCGCTACCGGATCTTTACTGCCTATTTTTAACACAGCTTCAGAAGTAGGCTATGGTTCCGTAATTGCAACTCTTGCAGGTTTCGCTATTATCAAACAGTCTCTTATGGGAATTGCGCCTGGAAACCCTCTCATATCAGAAGCAATCATGGTTAACGTTTTAGCAGGTATTACAGGATCAGCTTCAGGTGGTTTGGGTATAGCCTTAGAAATTATGGGCGCAAGCTATATGCAATTGGCAGAACAATATAATATTGACCCCGAATTAATGCATCGTATTGCTTCTTTGGCTTCCGGCGGTTTGGATTCATTACCACATAACGGGGCAATAATAACAATGCTAACCATTTGTGGTTTGACTCATAGAGAGTCCTATAAAGATATATTTGCTACTGCTGTGGTCATTCCTTTAATTGCTCTCACTCTAGTCATCATACTCGGTACCGTATTTGGGTCTTTTTAGGTAGTCATCGACTATAACAATTCGTGCGATCAAGCTGTAGACCCAAACTCAAATCGCTATCATGTGCTCTACCAGAAAATCTAAAAAAACGCGTGTTTTTGGTGAGATCATATCTCGCTTTAAATAAATAGCGTAAGTAGCACTAAGTTCTTCATAGGGACTAAAAATATGGGTGGTGTTCTAAAAAGTATGCTGTCATCAGACATAACCATAGTTAATATAAAAGAATACCAGATCGAATACTTTA
>NZ_JASDDJ010000047.1 GCF_030407455.1 Psychrobacter sp. 5A.1 | reverse complement strand
CGATGTTTGGCAAAATTTAGCTGTTTTTAGCCCATTTAGAGGACACTCGTTTGAATTGAGGACACGCCCTAGTAATTAATGCTATTTAATTCAATGTAAAAAGTGATTTTTCAGGAGTAAACACATATTCTTCATAGAATGTATCGACCACTTCTCCAGTACCTCGTTGACCTGATCTGTTACCTTCCCAAAACCAGACACCACCGTTTTTTGTAGTAAAACCTGCGATATAAGCATTACTGGAAAAGCTTGAAACTTCTATATCATTCTTTATTAGTATAGGTTCATGAAGTCGTCTCATAGACGAGGCCATTGGCTCTGGACTTTCACCTATTAAATAGTGCCCCCATGTATATAATTGGCCATCTAAGGTATTAGCAGCAAAGCTAGAAATATTTGTCACTTTTGATAGACCTTTTATTCTTGTTGGAATATCAATTTCTCCATTAGTTTTACCTTGAGCAGCTTCACCATTAAAGTTTTGCCCCCAACTCCAAACAGATCCATCTTCAAGCAAAGCAAAATCTGCTACACCTTGTGCAAAATCCACAACCTTCTTTTCAAAAGGAATATTACATATTTCATTGCTGTCAGAATCAAACACTTTGACTGCATTTTTTATGCAATATGTAGTCATGAGCTCACCTTGTGTATTCAGTGCCAATATATACCCCGAGCTTCCTTCAATACGGCTAATATCTTTCAAACCTGATATTTTAAATGGAGCGTCAAGTTTATCCTTATCAACATTCTTAAGAATGTGCCACTGATTGCTACCTAAATAATAGACCTTTGACTCTTTAGTCAAAAAAATGGATGCATATGTATCAGCTTCTATATCCACAACATCACTAATCCCTTTAATCTGCCTCAATTCTTCAATAAAGGTGTCGTCATCATTAGGGTCTACCTCTCCATATCTGTTGCTACCCCAGCCCCATACAGTGCCATCTTTACGGAGTAATAACATATGACTCCCATCACCTGACACAGCCACCGCATCATTGACACCCTCGACTTGCCTAGGCGTTGGGTCTTGTCCTGTCTTGGTATCACGCAGTAAACCATCTGTACCCCATGTCCAAAGCGTCCCATCGTCTTTCACCCCTGCGCTCCATGAGCTGGTCATGGCTAAGCGCTTGGGTTCGATGTTAATCTCAAGTGGGGTTTCTAACGGTTCATTTGGCATATTTGCCACAGGGTATTTGTCTTCGGTAAGGCCTTGAAGGTGCTCGGAAGGGGATTTATCGCAGGCAGGTAAAGTAGATATAATGATTATTGCTACTAAACTCTTGATTATTTTTTTATTCAAGAAATTATTTATTTTTCGCATAAACGGTAGTATTTCAGAGATAATTAGTAACCAATACTAACAATTGTTTATATACGTGTATAGTTTTTTAGTTTGCGATTACTAAACAGATGAAATTGACATTGTTTTAAAAAACGAGGATTTTCAAGCAAGAAGAATCTGGCAGGCACTAACCACGAAAGTACGGGTAATAAGCCAGTAAATTAGAGATGATCCGACATTAACTCCTCAACCCCTGCGCGTTCATGCGCTTTAAATGGATAGCGATCCGCCATAATTAGCCATTTGGACTTGTGATCAGAAAACGAATTTTTGCTTAGGCTATTTTTATCAGTAACTACTTCTATCAACAGAATATCGATATCCATCGTAACTTTTTTGACTGACGTTTTTGCTACTGCCAAACGTTCTCTACCACACTCGCCTTCCATCTGCTTAAACAACACTTGCAACTGTTGTAATGTCGCAGGTTTGGCCAAATGTAAATAGACACACTGATTGGTATAATCAGGTTTTGGTAGCTCGATAGTCGCTGTAAAGTCAGGGTTCTGAAACGGTGTTGATAACTGTATCTCGCCTAGGGCTGCTAAATCCTTACGAATACGTGGCAAGTGCTTATCGGCTTGGTAATTACTGCCCAATGCCAACATCACCGCCGTCACAGACTGCATTTGCAGCTGTTCAGGCAGGCATTGTTTTAGCGTTTCTAAATTCAGCTCAACTGACATTTTATGCATCATCAGATTGGCTATTATTAGCTTCTTTAGCCGCTTCTTTAGTAGCTAGCTTGTCTGTTGACGCTGATGCATAGCGCGTGATTTGCACCCCAACTGCATCCGCTTGTGCAATAGCAGTTGGCTTAGCAACGCTCAACGTAATTTTATGACAGGCGTATTTTGTGAGTAGCTTGTCAGCAATTTGACCTGCCAAATGCTCAAGCAGTTTCGCTTTAATCTCTTTACACCACTCGCTGACATCATCACAGACTGCTTTATAGTTCAGTGCATCATCGACATCATCTGACACAGCAGCAGCGCTAATATCCGTTTCCAGCGCGATATCAATCAGTAGCGGTTGCGTAATCGCCCGCTCCCACGCGTAAACACCAATGACAGCCTCTACTTTTAAGCCTTTTACAAATACCACATCAGATTCAGTATGAAACATGCTCTCATCCTTGCTTGCTAAATGTTTAATTAGAGTTTTAAACTCAGTTTTTTATTTGGTTTGCTGCAGTGCTTCTTCACGCAAACGTGCCGCTTTTAATGCCTTACTAGGGCGATGACGCCATAAATCAATGCTGAATAATAACAGACCCAGCCAAATCAAGCCAAAGACCGCTAAACGATGTAAATCAAATGGCTCTTTATAATAGAACACAGCCAAAAAGAAAATAAAGGTCGGGGTCAGATAATTCATAAAGCTTAAAATACTAAACGCGACCAGCTTAGTCGATTTATTAAATAGCAATAATGGTATCAGTGTAATAGGCCCCGCAATCATTAACAGCCAAATATCCGACGTAAACCAAAAACTCAACTGGCTACTGACCACATCCGATTGCCAAAACCACCAAAGAAAAATAGGGACAAGCATCGTGGTTTCGATAAACATCGCATCGACAGGTGTGAGTGGCGTTTGGCGCTGAATCGTACCATAAGTACTGAAACTAAAGGCAAGAATGAGCGATAGCCACGGTAAACTTCCAATCATAACCACTTGAATGACGACAGATAACAGCGCAAAACCAATCGCCACCCATTGCAAAGGCCGCAAGCGCTCTTTGAACAAAATCATCGATAGCGCAACGCCAACGAGCGGGCCAATAAAGTAGCCCAAACTTGCCTCAAGGATACGGTCATGATTGACCGCCCAGACATACGTGAGCCAGTTCGTCGCAATGATAATGCCTGATATAAAAGTTAATGCGATCCATTTTGGATTTTGCTTCAGCGTATCTATCCATTGCCAGCGCTTGGTCACGACCACTACGATGAGCAAGCACGTAAACGTCCAAACAATGCGATGACCGATAATTTCTGTCGCATTATAGGCAGCCAGTTGTTTGAAATAAAGGGGAAAAGCACCCCAGATACAAAAAGCGATAAGCGCAGTGATGATACCGCTTCTCGTCGTTTTGATAGGAACTACGGGTTTTTTGACAATATTTTGGGTGGTCATAATACAATACAACTTGTTAGAGCAAAGCGCGATCTCACCTACTTCTATCAATCATATAAACATAGAAGCAGGTGCGCAGGGTTACTACAGATAAGGTAAAAAGTAAAAAAGCAATGCGTTGATACCAGTTTGGGCATCAACACATTGCTAACGATAAGCGCTGTTTTAAAAAACTATTTTACGTAAAGCTCAATCAATAATCATACTAGGCATTAGTGCTATCAACTTGGATAGACATACCAATATGATTGGCCAATTCTGCAAATCCTGGGAAGCTGGTGTTAACGGTCTCCACCCCTTCGATAGTGATCTGCTCAGACGCACGCAAACTAGCAACAGCGAAACTCATGGCAATACGGTGGTCATGGTGCGAGATAATGTGACCACCACCGAATACAGGCTGGCTATTATTGACTTCGCCGTTCTCACTTTCTGTACCTTGACCCTCAATAATTAGTCCATCATCCGTCACGGTACAATCAATACCGAGAGTGTGCAACCCTTCAGCCATGACCGCAATACGATCAGATTCTTTAACACGCAACTCTTTGGCTCCGGTCAATACCGTACGGCCTTTTGCACAGCTAGCAGCGATAAACAATACTGGGAACTCATCAATCGCCAACGGTACGAGATGCTCTGGTATCTCAATACCCACTAGGTTTGAACCACGAATCGTAATATCAGCGACTGGTTCACCACCAACATGCGTTTCATTACTTAGGCTAATATCGGCTTGCATCAGCTTTAGGATATCGATGATACCCGTGCGGGTAGGATTGATACCCACCTGCGTCAAGGTCAACTCGCTCCCTTGGCTAATTGCAGCAGCGACCATAAAGAATGCCGCAGAGGAGATATCAGCAGGCACGGCGATATCGCCACCCGTTAGCTGACCACCACCTGTGACACTGATACGATTGCCTTCTACTGTCACTGGATAACCAAAGGCTGACAGCATACGCTCGGTATGGTCGCGGCTGACTTCAGGTTGAATGACAATCGTTGTGCCCTCGCTCCACAGTCCCGCCAGCAATAAGCAAGACTTGACCTGTGCAGACGCTACTGGCATATCGTATTCAGCACCTTGCAGCGGCTTACCGACCGTATCACGACCAGTGATGCTAAGTGGTGCCGTACCACTATGACCTGTGCTTTGAATCACAGCACCCATGGCGCGAAGTGGTGCAGCCACACGTTCCATCGGACGTTTGTTTAAACTGGTATCCCCTGTCAATACGCTATCAAATGATTGTGCCGCCAAGATACCCGATAGCAGACGCATACTGGTGCCTGAGTTACCCATGTATAAAGGTGTCTTGCTTGGTTTGAGTCCATTCATACCGACACCATGAATGGTCAAGTTGCCGTTATCAGGTCCTTCAATCGTCACACCCATGTCACGAAATGCTTGCAAGGTCGCAAGTGCATCTTCCCCTTCCAAAAACCCAGTGACATGCGTGACACCTGTTGCAAGGCTGCCAAGCATGATACTGCGATGAGAGATAGACTTGTCACCAGGAATGGTAATGGTGCCTGAAACGGTATTGCTAGGGGTAATATTATAAGATGCTGACATGGCAGAAGTATCCGTATAAGGGGTGCTGGCTAACATATGGCCAAAATGTCGCCGTGCGGCTTGCGCTCGGCCTAAAAGTCCCATCAGGGCGGTTGAATCTTTATCAATGATAAGCTGACGCATGGTCTGTAGATAGACGCCATACTCATCAAGGGCGCTAACAATCGCGCTTTCGTTGGCAAAAAATATATCGTGCCACATTTTAGGATCGCTGGCAGCAATGCGGCTGAAATCACGGAACCCACCCGCTGCATAACGAAACATATCCAAATTATCATCATGACTGGCTAACTGCTCAACCAGATTAAAAGCAAGCAAATGCGGCAAATGACTGGTATGCGCTAAAATCGAATCGTGATGCTCGGCTTCCATTGCCATCACGCTGGCACCCACTGCTTCCCATAACCATCGTAGCTTACCTATCGCGACGATACTGGTCGTCGGCAGCTCACAGATAATAACGCTATGGTTGGCAAATAGAGTGGCACGTCTGGCATGATATCCTGAATTCTCAGCGCCAGCAATCGGATGCGCTGGCACCAGTCCTGTCGGTAGCGAACCAAACACCGATTTGGCGGCATCGATGATATTGACCTTGGTACTACAAACATCACTAATAATGCAATCAGTCGCCAGTTGGCCGTTATCCATCGCGGTTTTGATATCGACAAACACTGCTCGCACAGCCTGTACTGGCACAGCGATAACTATTAAATCACTACCCGTGACCACATCACTTAATGCTGAACTGCCTGCGTCTAATAAGCCATGTTGAATGGCCTCCTCGATGCTTGGCGCGTGTCTATCAACAGCGACCAAACGCTCACTGAGACCATTATCTTTGATGGCTTGAGCAAGACTGGCACCGATTAGTCCAAGTCCAATGACACAAACTTGCTTAAAAGGTGGCATCTGGGTATTGGTAAGCGATTTTTTATTATTTTGTTGACTGTCTTTTTGGCTATTCACGGCTTTTCTCATTGAACAAATTAACGTCCGTTTAGATATATCAGTTTCGAAAAAACTCACGTTCTTGTTATAAAATTAAGGGTTAGGGCGTGTCATTAATCATTAATCGTCAGTCAAGATTGAACGCAGTGTATCAATCAAACGCATATTATCTTCTGCCAGTCCTACGGTAATCCGCAACCAGTTAGGCAAGCCATAACCATCTAAAGGACGAACAATAACGCCCTGCTTCAATAACGCGTCATGAATAGAAGCAGCGGTTATGTCTTCCATCTCAACTTTTATTTCTACCATAATAAAATTGGCATGCGACTTGATAAAACCCAGTCCTAATGCATCAAACTGTTTCTCTAACCAGCGCATTTGCTCATCATTTATTAGACGTGTTTTTTTGATAAAATCTTGATCAGCAAGGGCAGCCGCCGCAGCCGCCAGACCAACACGGCTGACGTTAAATGGCTGACGAATACGGTTCAGTAGATCAGCAACAGCGACTGAGCTAAGTGCATAACCCACACGCAAGCCAGCCAATCCATACGCTTTGGAGAAAGTACGGACGATGACGACATTATCAAACTCGTCGATCAGCGCCCGATTGTTACTTTCAGGGCTGTATTCGATATAGGCTTCATCTAGCACCACCAAGACTGAGCTTGGCACACTCGCCACAAACGCATGCAACTCTTTATGCGCAAGCTGAGTACCTGTTGGGTTATTAGGATTGGCAATAAACACCATCTTAGTATGTGGGTTGTCCTGAACCGCTTGGCTCATCGCTTTTAGATCGTGACCAAAACGCTGCGCTGGCACTTCTACACCCAATGCACCTTGCATTTTTGCCAACATCGGATACACGATAAAAGCATACTGACTATAAACCATGGCAGCATCAGCACCAACAAAACTACGAGCCAAAATATCCAGTAAATCATCAGAGCCATTGCCCAAGGTGATTTGGTCGACATTCACATCATTAAAATCAGCCAATGCTTGCTTAAGGTAATAACCATTGCCATCAGGATAACGCGCCAGCTGACTCAACTGCTCAGTAATCGCTAGCGTGACTTGCGGTGAGCACCCTACTGGGTTTTCGTTACTGGCAAGTTTTACCACGTCTGAGATGCCATACTCACGCGTCAACTCTTCAATTGGCTTACCGGCCTGATAAGGTGCTAATGATAAAATACTGGCATAGGCAGGTACAAGCGGTGACAAGCTTGACTCTATCGACTGAGATGATTGCATGATTTATCCTTAGATGTGAGAACGCACCTATTATGGGTTAAGCCTGTGGATTTTAGTGGTGGCAATTTGTTATACGCTATGACTTAAAGGCAATAGCTTAAAGAAAGTAGCTTAAAGACAATAGCGTATAACGAGAGCGCTTATGCTGTTTATAGCACCGCTTTTGGATATGAGCCCAACACGCGTAAATCCTTCACTAACGGGCGGATATCGTTGATGGCTGCGCTGACGTTTGGATCGTTGATATGACCGTTCATATCGATAAAGAATACATATGCCCACTTATTAGGACGCTCAGGGCGCGTCTCAATACTGGTCATCGATACGCCGTGATATGACAAAGGCTTTAAGATTTCGATCAATGCACCTGCTTTATCATGCGCTGAGACGACGATAGAGGTTTTATCTTGTCCTGATGGCGCAATCGCTTCATGACCAATGATGAGGAAACGTGTGGTATTGCTTGGGTTGTCTTCGATGTTTGAGTAGAGCTTGTGTAGGTCATACTCTGCCGCCGCTACATCACCTGCGATCGCAGCTGAGTGCCACTCATTTTTGAGGCGACGGGCCGCTTCACCATTACTTGATACTGCAACGCGTTCAACATTCGGGAAGTTTACATCGAGCCAATGACGGCACTGAGCAAGTGACTGCTGATGAGAATAGATACGGCTTAGCGCCTCTACCTTAGTGTGTTCAGCGACCAAGAAGTTCTGATGAATCGGCAGCTCAACTTCACCAATAATCTTTAAGGTAGACGATAAAAAGCCATCTAAAGTATGGTTGACCACACCTTCTGAAGAGTTTTCAACAGGTACCACACCATACATCGCTGTACCCGCTTCCACTTCACGGAACACATCAGTAATGGTCGTCATCGGTACCGTATCAGCAGCCTTGCCAAAATGCTTGAGCGCGGCAGCATGTGTAAAGGTGCCAACAGGCCCCAAGAATGCAATGCGTTGCGGCGCTTCTAAATCCAAGCAAACTGACATGATTTCACGGAACAAACGCGCCATCTTTTCGTCAGCGATTGGACCCGCGTTACGCGCCATGACAGCTTTTAGCACTTGCGCTTCGCGCTCAGGACGATAAAAAATAGGATTGCTACTTTCGGTCGCCGAGCTATTAGCAATATGGTTTTTCTTGACTGCCGCCACTTGTTGAGCCAGCTTTGCACGGTTGTTTATTAACGTTTGGATTTCGCAGTCTACTGCATCAATATTTTGGCGAATATTGTCTAAAAACTCTTTTTCAGTTGCGGTATCGTTAGCGCCTGCGGTGGTTTGATTTAGATTATCCATGGTTTGATCTGGTGACTGCTCGCTCATTACCGCCCATCCTTTTTAGATTTTATCACTATTAGATATTACTGTTATTGAATATTACTGTCGTCAGTTTCAGATAATTCGACTACGGTATCAAGCTCATTCAGTCTACTGTCTGTAGTACCTTCACCCGCTTTTCATATACCCAAATCATCTTGAACGGCTAGTGTTATTTGGTGCTAATGCCATATTGACTGCTAAATACAGCAGGTCGATATATAGCCGGTTCTACTATAACAAAAACTAAGGTCAGTGCCCATTCGTAAATGCGTATAAATATGCCAATTTTTATTAGGCCGTGCTCTCAATTCTAAAAATGAGAACACGGCCTAATACTAGCACAGTTAAGCCATATAACATCGATGCATGGCACAACTATGGAGAAACACATGCTCAAAACTGTGTTACAGTTTCAGTGCAGCTCCCTACCCTGCTAAATATAAGAGGAGCACCACACTATCAATAAGAAAAAGGATACCTGATGAGCGCTTTACAACAGCTACGCACCATGACCACCATCGTTGCTGATACTGGCGACCTTTCTGCCATTGCACGTTTAAAACCTATCGATGCAACCACCAATCCCAGCCTTATCACCAAGGCCATGATTCACCCTGACAATCAAGGCATACTGTCAGAAACGATGAGCCATTATAACGGTGACATAGATGCCGTGATTGACGCGCTGACCATTCAAGTTGGCTGTGATATTTTGGAACTGATTGATGGCCGAGTCTCTACCGAAGTGGACGCTCGTTTGTCTTATGACACGCAAGCGACAATCGACAAGGCCTTGGCCTTTATGGAGGCTTATCAAAAAGCGGGGGTCGACTCAGAACGAGTATTGATCAAAATGGCGGCGACTTGGCAAGGCATCGAGGCCGCACGCTATCTTGAAACCCAAAATATTCATTGCAATTTAACCTTGTTATTTGGACAGCATCAAGCGATCGCCTGTGCGGACGCTGGCGTGACCCTGATATCGCCTTTCGTTGGGCGTATTTTAGATTGGCAAAAACGCCAGCAAAATCGTCAAAACGTGCCAGCTTCTGATGACATGGGCGTGCAGTCAGTGAAACGCATTTACCAATATTACAAACAGCATGACTATCAGACACAAGTGATGGGTGCCAGCTTTCGCTCAACTGAGCAAATTTTGGCATTAGCAGGTTGTGATCTACTGACGATTGCTCCCAATCTGATTGATGAGCTGGCCGCGATGGACACGGAGGTGATACAACAACTATCCCCTAGCATGTCACTGGATATCGCAGACATGGCCCGAGTGAGCTTGACGCAAGAGGAGTTTAGTACCGCCTATCAACAAGACACTGTCACACAGGACTTGTTACCCAAAGGTATTGATGGCTTCATTGGGGCACGTGACGAGCTGGCCAAGACACTGGCAGCCATTCGCGGGCAATAATGCCAAGCACGACTCATACGGGCCTCAAACAAAAGATATTTGCCTACTAATAGCAAGTTGGCTATTATGACCTACTTAAAATGACAAGAAGCAAGGCTTAAGTATGAAACGGCTATCAATATTATTGGCAGGCAGTGCTTTAGCGATCAGCGCCCATGCAGTCAACTGGGTAGAGGTGTCAGAGAGCCGATCTGGATCAATGTTTAGTATAGATTTGGATTCTATTGAAAGCTCTGATATCAGTATCATAGACGAAAAAGACGTCGAAAATATTACCGTATCGATGCTTAGAACCTACCCGAAAAATGACGCATCAAACAAATGGCAAGAAAATCGCATTCATCATAGTGAGCAACAATTACTGATTTCATGCAAAGACGCCAGTTACTATAGACGAGCTTACGTCAATTACGACTCTGACAATAAAGTCACAAAGTCTTGGCAATCAAAAAAGCCTATTTTGACCACAAAAGACTTTAAAATCACCACACCAAAAACAATTGGTCGTACGCTGATAGAACAAGTATGTAAGAGTGCCAAACAAGACGAAGAGAGTGATAACTGGACGAACTAGGCCGTGTCATCATTTAGATTGTGGGGCTTAAAATGAGAAAAATGACAGACAAACAAGGAAGCACTCGCCGTAAATATGAACATATTGACAAGATTTCTGACGATGTTTGACAAAATTTAGCCATTTTGAGGCCACTAAATGTATCAAGGTGCTAATGGAGGACACGCCCTAGGCATGTCCTCAAGACATCATCAAAAAAAGCGCCCTGACATAGTATCAGGGCGCTTTTTTATCAGAACGATTTAAAATTTTAACAACGTTCTAACGATCTATTTTAAGCTTTTAGTACCGTATAAACAGGGACTGGAAACTCACCATGTAAATCAACCAGATCTAATAATACTAACGCACCGACCACGGTATGGTCTGCTGATTGACACAGCTCATAAGCGGTCGTCAGCGTACCACCAGTCGCCAAGATATCGTCAACCAATAGCACACGCTCAGGTGGTAGATTGTTTTGCATCTCAAGCGTGTCTTTACCATACTCTAAAGCATAGGCTTTGTTGGCAACAGGTGGTGGCAGCTTACCCGGTTTACGTAGCAAAATCATCCCTTTGCCCAAACGACCTGCCAGCATACTTGCAAACACAAAACCACGTGCTTCAACAGCGCCCAAACAATCTACCTCATCCATAAGCCCTTCTGGCAATGCTGCGAGCAGCGCATCGATGACCGCATCAACATGACTACGCAGTAACGGGGTAATATCATAAAAATCAATGCCCGCTTTTGGAAAGTCTGGTACTGTTCGAATAACTTGCCAAAACGGATGGTCAGTATTGAGCATAGGAGGCGTCTCATTGTTGGTGGTGGATGTGGTGGCATTCATACTCAGGATAACCCTTAGCTTATATGGCTTAAATAATAACTGAATAGTCATATATCAGTGGTAAATGATGAATGATATTGTAAATTTCGCGGCGATTATTATAGCATAGCTGACTTTCGTATAGCAGACTGGTGGCCCACATTGCCATCAGGCATAGCAAGATAACGCAGAGGGTTATCTTGATAAAAGATAACTCATCTCAATATACAAGTGTAAACTTAACTATGAAAATTGCGGTTATATGCTAAACTACGTGCGCTTTTGCAGTCTAATATAATGGCTGTAACTAGGGACTGTAGTTTTAAACATGAGCGTTTATAGCACGCTGTAACTGTAATACTGGTAATGATCGATAGGACTATTTATGAAACGTTATGAATGTATTGTCTGCGGCTGGATATATGATGAGGCACTCGGCTGCCCTGAAGAAGGTATCGCACCTGGTACCAAATGGGATGACATCCCTGATGACTGGACCTGCCCTGAGTGCGGTGTCGGCAAGCTTGATTTTGAGATGCTTGAGCTGTAATAGATGACCCTCTAATTAGGACACTTCATGACAAAATCAAATGACATCAATAGTGCCAAATTGCCTGAAGCTCTAGATAACGACCTAGAAAATCATCTGAATAACTACCCTACTCCTGAGTGGCGCAAGTTTGGGGAGCATCAATGGCGCGACTCCGATTTGAGTAAACACCTTCGTCAAGCGATGATTGACATCGGTGATGGTATCGAGCTGTGCGTCGAGGCTGGCGGCAATCCCAATAATCCGCCACTGCTGATGATTATGGGGCTAGGCTCACAAATGATATTTTGGCCAGACAATTTTGTGAAGCGCTTTATCGATGCTGGTTTTTTTGTGATTCGTTTTGATAATCGTGATATTGGTTTGTCCTCTAAAGTACAGATAGAGGGCTTACCGCGTATCAGCCAGCTCAAGATGATGGTACGTCTACAGACTGGTCTGTCTAATAAGAGCACGCAGGTTGCTTATAACTTGACGGATATGGCTGAAGACACTGTACGTTTGATTAAGGCACTCAAACTGGGTAAAACCCATCTGCTTGGGGCTTCGATGGGCGGTATGATTGCCCAAATCGTGGCCGCACGTTATCCAAGTTTGGTGCAGCGAATGGCGCTTATGTTTACCACGACCAATCGTGCGTTTTTAAAGCCACCCAAGCCCAAACAGCTATATACCCTTATCAATCGACCAGAAAGTCATTCTGAGCGTGATATCGTGCGTCACAGCGTGTGGTTTATGAAGACCGTTGGCACACCTGGTCATGTCAATGTGCGTATGGTGCGTGAAATTGCCAAAATTCGCTATCAACGCAATTTTCATCCGCTTGGTACGGTGCAGCAGCTCAATGCTATCTTGGCATCAGGCTCTATCAGTCGATTTAGCAAGCAAGTCAAAGCACCCACTATCGTACTGCATGGCAGCGCTGATGGCTTAATTCCTGCATCACAAGGCCGAGTCGTTGCCAAGACCATTCCCAATGCCACGTTCCATCTAATCGAAGGCATGGCACACGATATTCCAGAGTATTATCAGCCTTATATGGTCGATCTAATCAGCAATCATTTATCGACTAAGTCGCTTTAAAAGACTAGGGTCTGTTGAACATTCAAATGTGGTGCTGGCAGTCACTATTTTTTAGACAATATGCCGTGAAATTTTTGATGCCTAGTCATTCTAGGTTAAACAATTTCGCCATATATTGGCAGAAAATAGTACTGCCCTGAAAGGCTGATGCTAAAATCACCCCAAACGTTGTTGCAATCCTAGTTAAGGTCTCGACATTATCGTCGGCTTGCGCCTAATTTGGTGCAATTTTAGCAATCAGCAGCCCTAATATTTGAATGTTCAACAGACCCTAATGCCCTTCTTATATTACTGTCTGATCGTAGAACCAATTCAGAGCTTCTAAATACTTACCACGGCATAACTGTCACTAAGGTAAGAAAATCGAAATATGAGCCTGCTCTTTGTTTTCTTGAATCACATTGTTATATGCTGAAAGCTGATCATCTGAGAAGCTATTGGTAAATTGCCACATGGTTGCAAATATCGCGGTCAATAATACTGCCATGACTGCGAGTATGATCCATAGCGGTGTTTCGCTGGTAAGCGTGTGCTTGATTTGATCTGGAATTGCCCAAAACGGTGAAAACTCATTCTTATTACCGCGTAAATGCTCAATTTCATCACCTAAGCGTGAGATAAGATAGCGGATTTTTTCTGGCGCTTCTAAACGGTATTTTCCCTGAAAGCCAAGCAGCATTGCATAGTGGTAGACTTCCAAAGCAGGTAGACGTTTTTCTCCTTGCTCACGCAGCCCATCTAGACGCTCAAAAAACTCATTACCCGCAATTTGCGAGCCAAACAAATCCAATTGTAAAGGATTTAGCTCCCAAGAGTCTTTCAGCGTTTGAAACTCTGGCTCTTGCGACGTCATAATGGTTTCATCGATCAAGGCACAATAAGCGTACTTAGCCTCATGGATATCTTCTGACAGAAATCCTTTCTTTCGCGCATTAATCTCGAATTTATCTAGAAAGTCATATATTTTTTGACGAAATTTACTTGGCTCAGTGCTGAAATAATGATTGCGCAATAAGAACACCAAATAAAAGCCGTCGTACATAATATCAATCAGTGACTGGCTACTGATACGTTGTTCAAGACCTGTTGCTGGGACTTTTGATGCTACCTCACCTGAATCTAATAGCGACGGCGCAGAACCCATTGAATTATTCCCTGACATGATTGTTCCTAATGCTTATTATTTTGCGAATACTGGGATGAATTTTTGCAGCCTCTGTCACGCTTGCGAGCAGCCAGTGAGGAAAATTTATCCCAGTAAAACATTATGTACCACTTTTATGCTGGATTAACCACATAGATAATCGTTAAGTCCAATGACCTTATGTAACGTTTACTGGTCCTAAAACGATAATATAGTCATTCCACTATAAAAGTATTACAGCGTTAACCTCGCTTGAAGTATCACGTATACATCTACACTCGGTTGCCTTGTACTACTTTTAAATTGAATCGACTATAGCGACTATATAAACTACTGTACGATAGCCATCAGCTCTATCTTCAAATCATCAAAACCATTTGGTACATAGATACAGATAAATTCAGACTTGAGCATTTCGTCATACAACTCACCCACCGGTTCAATAGTGAAGTAGCTAAAGCCTGGCCTCACAGGTATCGCACTCGGTACTTGCGTGACATGTGAAACAGGCGAACCTGGAAGTGCGGACAAGACACGTTTTTCTACTGAGTCAGGCGTCGCAACCTTAAAGCGGCGCGGCACGATATCGATTAGCTCATGCATCGGCAGCGATGAACTCACAGACAGATATAGCTGTGAGCCACGCGTGATCTTGTCACTACTGAGCTCGCCTGTATAATAAGAAGGCTTATTTTGACGTAACGGAATTGAGATAAAGTTACTCGCGATAACGGTATTGAGTAGCTCACGAATGATCGAGATAATACTCACAAACGACTCATTGGCGTTAGCATGATGATAAGAAGGCAAATCACCTACTTTATATAATGAGCTAAAAGTGGCTAACTGACTGGCCACATTTAATAACGCTTCATAAAGCCGCTCTGGATGCAATTTGGCATTATGATATAGGTGACTTAATTGAGAGTATGCGGTATTTAGCGTATGCAGTAGCCAAAAAGAAGCAATGTCTGAGGAGCGAAATTCCAGTAGATCATTATTAGATTGACGATGATGGTCATACAATGACGTAGACTTAGTATTAATCATGGTCATCAAACGATAGACATGACCAACAAGCGCAGCGTTGCTCGTAATATGCACACTCGGTACGATATAGTCATCATCCACTTGATAGATGCCCTGAGTAGTACGTATTAGCTTAACAAGCAATAACGATACCGTATCTTGGCTAGGAGCTTGTGCAGAGTGGCTCAGCTGTAGACTTGGCGATAGTTTGATAACATCAATGGTTGCTTCTGCTGCTTGACTATATAAGTCTTGTGACTCAACAACGCCTTTCACATAGCGCGCCGGATTGTCGCTATGATCAGTCTGTATATTGCTGCCACCACTATGAACAATTTCTAAGCTCAAAAATACAAAAACGTCGTCACCATTGTCCTGAGTATCCAACGTGATGGCTTTTGGCAAGGCATCGGTGCGAGGCGCTTGATATATGGTGCCATCTGGCAATACCGCATAAATACTTTGAAAACTTAATAAATTACTTTCCAAAAGTTGCTTATCAATCTGCACATCAGATATCCCATATGCATAAGGATGCGCCAGCATCATACCCAATGCTCGCTGTGAATCATGATAAGTATCTTGAATCTGAAAATGCTGAGGTCGCAAAAACAACCCCTCTCCCCATAATACCCTATGTTTACTCAAGACAATCTCCTACGAACAGCTGGCTAGCGGCTGCTGATAATATTTAAGTTTGGTCGTAAATGTGGGTGCCTGCTCTGGATTGATGCCTGCGACAACGCTCACATCACATGCGCCAATATTCAGAGTAAGCGGCGTATCAAAATTGAGACTAGTGATTGGAATCAGAAACTGTGAGCGCTTTTTGGTATATCTTAATCCCACTTTTACCGCCATAAAACGGGCATCTTGTGGAATATTTAATGTCAGCGTACTCTCACGATTGGGAACAACACTGACCTCTTTCGCGGCCAACGCTTCAATATCCGCGAATTCGCTTTCTTCTTCCAAAAACGCCACATAAGCCGTACTTGCTGTCCCCTGCGTTGCCCGTCCAGCATTGGCGTTGGCAGATGGTTTAATGGTCAATACAATCTGCTGACGTTTTAGTTGCTGTTGTAATGCCTGCTGCTCGGCAAGCATAGTCTCTAGCTGTTGTTGCTGCTTCTCTAATTGACCTTTGAGATCCTGCAAATCATCATTATCACGGCTTATGATGTTTTTTATCTTATCACCAATACCCGACTCGCCAGCCATGGCAGAGGCGTTATCATTTGACTGACTAAATCTATCAGTGCTACATCCTGTGAGTGCGCCACTTAGCAAACAGGCAGTGGCTATCAATGCTGTCGGCAACGTCATACATCTGTCCATATTTTCAATTTACCTTAAAATCTTATTGTCATTATTGACTGGTCAAAATTTCTGCCATTTCTGGGCGACCGAGCACCCCTTTTTTACGCAGCTCAACATGCCCGAGATCCATCATACGCCAATCACCACCCCACACAAGTCCAGCAGATTTGGCTACTTTACCATATAATTTATAGCCTCGCATCGCCCAAGGATCCTTTTCACTAATGACAATCTTCCCATTTCTAATAAAGGCACTATCTCCTGCTAAACCAAACTGATGATAGCTCTTATATGAACCCGCCTTTGTTACGTGAGTCCCTTTTTTCAATAGTCTTGCCTGCCTAGCAGGGCTACGATAGCCTTCTAAGAGAACCATATCGTAGCCATACTGATCACTCATTACCTTATACACAGTCAACAGCCGTTGAACAAAATCTGAATTCATTTTTTTCCAATTACGGTCAGCATTTTTGATATTGATATGACCGTTATTGAGATGTGAAGCCAACATGTCGCCTGAATAACCAGTGCTATGGTCTTGAGTGTTTAAATCAGACAAGTCAGGTTCAGGTAGCATTAGCGGTCTGTCAATCTGAGGCACATTCGTCTGAGATTCTGGCCAATAGCCTTTCTCTATTTTATTGGCTTGATAGCTTGCAACCTCAGCTTCTAGTTCAGCAAATAGCTCCTCTGGCGGCGACGATGGCGGACGCAGACGCTCTCCTATTAATAGCTGACTGATTTGCGCATTCTCAGTACCAGATAGCGTATCTCTTGCATGATACACCTCAAGAGAATGACTGGTAATCAGCGCGTAACACAGCCCAATGGTTGCGATGACAATCAATATCGACAATGCGGATATGACTGGGATACGAGAGAGGTCCATACGCGAAATAAAATGACTAAATCGTTTGGTTCGAGTGCCTTGCTGGTGACGAGAGCGAAATGGTTTTTCTAACAATCTCATCCATAAACGTTTGATTTTTAGGCCAGAAAATCGCTGGAAATAAACAGCCACTTTGTCTAACAGTCGCCCACATAGCTGTCTATCAAAGAGCATGATAATCATGAGGATGGAGAGCAATGTAAAGACAGACACAGTCAAGTAAATCATAGGCAAGCGGCAGCGATTATTGGGAGGATGAAAACAAAAAAATAAACAGGCGTTGATAAATAATATTTCGCAAGTATTATATAGACAAATCATCACCATTTAAAAGAAAGCTAACTTAATTACGCTAATTTTTTATTTATGGCGCTCAATCACGTCGCTTGCCAATCGTTTTAAAAGACAATTGCATTAGCACATCCTGCTTAACCACTACTACAGACCTGATCACTTATAGATTTTTACCGTTTAAAAACTATTTAAGACATTTTCTCTTGTCGCCATTGAATGACAAATAAGTCAAACAAATTCATGGAATAAAGTAGAATTAAGCCTACAAATACCATAAAATTCGGGATGGAAATTTTGGCTATCTGGTAATAACGACCATAACAACTCAACAAATAGGGAGTTTAGATAAGTGGGCGCAAAAAAAATACTGTCATACGGCCGATCTGCTTTAGTCATACTCTTAGTGTTATATCTCATTTTGGTCTGGATGTACTTTAAGGACAATGCACGACATCTGACTTCCTCTGGTTTATTACTGTGGTTTGTGGCCATCCCTTTGTTATTCCTTGGCGCTATTATGGCGCTATTATGGTGGCAAAAAAGGCTGGATAAGCAAACAAACAATACGCCTGAGAGCGGTGACACAGCAGATGAAATAGAAACCATTAAGCCGCCCGATACTTATCAGCTATTTATATATAGCCGTGTCTGCCTGCCAGAAGGAGACAGTTGGTCTGACGTCATTGACAATGAAGACGATCTGACCGTATTGAGTGATGAGCTAACAGACTTCGATGGCATGCCAATACTGGTAAAACCAATCACTAGGCTCACCGATGCCGCATCACTACCCTATAAAGCTCTGTCTGATGACGTCTCAGGTTTTGATGACGAGACATTTGATGAAGATGATATGCATACAGACGGTATAGCAGCGTTAAATGACACGACCTTACGTCTATGCTCATTGATTTATGAGCAGCTTGTTCTGAGCGAAGAGGTCTTGTCTGCCCTCGCCGAACACTTCCACCAACATCAGCAAGACGCCACTCAGGGCAACTCAGCCATCCATATTCATCCTGAATGGCAACAACATTATTTGGTGAGTGCCAACGAATCAACCGATAAAGAGAACAACAATGAGGCGATGACCGCCAACCCTGCTGGCTATTTATCCAGTCTGCCTATTTATTTATGCGTACCTGCCAGCGCCGATACAGCATTTTTGATAGCGATAATAAAAGAACAGTTAGCAACTTATGGCATTGCTGAAACATCGCTCTCTATTACGCTAATTACGGCTGACAGCAATAACGTAGCAGACACTTTAGCGGATGATACAACGATTTATGAGCCTGCTGAATTTATAAATAAACGTCTGATATCGTTGGCACAATCAGTGACCCCTGACCTGTGCCTAATGCTCATTGCAGATTCACAGATTAGTGATGAATGGTTGGACGATCATCTGTATTCCAATCAAACCGCCAATATCGTTCCTACCGAGGCTGGTACGCTGTTGGTATTCTTTAATCAGGCCGCTCAAGATGTAACCCATATCGACGCCAATACTAGTATTTTATTGACCGAAGTGTGTACCCCTGACCCCAAAGCGAGCGATAGGGATCATAAGATTCTTGCCACTGAACGTCTGAATAACAAACGTCACTATCTTAATCACCTCACCACTATCAAAAACCTACTGATAGACAATACGCTGTCACTGTCACCGACCAATACAACCGTACAAAAAACGGATGACAAACTTGCCGAAAAACCTAAAACGAAATCAGCTGACCATAATTCCAAAACTAATGTTGCACTATTAGATAGCGACATTATCGCTATCTCAGACATTAATCCGTCAACCCAACCGTACGACATATCTGTGTACATGAGCTTTCTTGACGCATTTATAGCACAAGGCGCTCTAGTAAATGAACATCATTTAGGGCATTATATGCCATTGAATAATTGGTTGAGGCCATTCATTAGCCTATCATTGTTTGTTGACTTAGCCAAAGAAGACCGACAAGAGTCAGATTGTATATTTTTGATTACTCAACATAAGAGCTGCTCTATGCTTTGGTCGGCAGGCTTGTCTCAAGCCTCTGAGTCATAGTTATTGATAGCACCTTATCGTGGTAAGTACTCGTCGTTGTAAATACTCGTTTTATTATCTTAAGTTCACACTAGGTAGCACGCATGTTTTCAAGGTTTTTTCATCTTATCTATAACCCAAGAGTATTATTTACGTTGGGGATCATAGTCGCTCTAGTCTTGCTATATGACTATGTGGCTATTAAAACCTTTCTCATAATCATTGGCATGCTAATCACATGCACAGTGTTAGGAGTGCTTGCCTATTATCTGTGGAAAAAACGCAAAAAGGCCTCAGATGATCTGGCGAACTTGGTGGAAGATAATGGTAATGATGAGAGCCGCAGTGAAGACAGTCTGCATATGGCCAAAGATGAAAACGCTCAAGAAGTACAAGCGTTGCGTCAGCAAATGCAAGATGCCATCAAGACCATTCGCAAATCAAAGATAGGCGATCAAACAGGTAAAGCGGCATTATACGAGCTACCGTGGTATATGGTGATTGGTAATCCAGCGGCAGGGAAAAGCTCGGCCGTACTACACTCTGGCTTAAAATTTCCGTTTATGGAACAGGGTAATAAATTATCTGTTAAAGGCGTCGGCGGTACACGTAACTGCGATTGGTTTTTTTCGACTGAAGGCATTTTGCTTGATACCGCAGGACGATACTCTGTTTATGAAGAAGATCGCTCAGAATGGTTGTCTTTTTTAAGCTTGCTCAAAAAGAACCGACCCAAAGCACCCATTAACGGAATCATCATCGCAGTCAGTATCGCTGAACTCACCAAAAATGACCCAAGCTATGCATTGGACTTGGCTAAAAATTTACGTAGCCGTGTACAGGATCTAACCGAACAGTTAGAAGTCTATGCACCTGTTTATGTGGTCTTTACCAAGATGGATTTGATTTCAGGCTTTCGTGATTTCTTTAATGACTATGAGCAAGAAGAGCGTAGTCAAGTATGGGGCGCGACCATCCCCTACCCTGAAGACCCAGAAAACATCAATATCACTGATGTGTTCGAAGAGCATTTTGGTGTATTGGTCAACGGCCTAAAAGACTTGAGTACCACCAAACTGTCCCTACGCCATCAGCGCACGGTGTCTCCCAGCCTGATGACGTTCCCCATGGAGTTTCAGTCATTACGTCCGATGATACGAACGCTAATGCATGCGCTGTTTGAAGACAACCCTTTTCAGTTTAAGCCTATATTGCGTGGCTTTTACTTCACCAGTGCTTTACAAGATGGGCAAGTCAGCAGTCAAATGACACTGCAAATGGTACAAAACTACGGCTTGCACCTGCCAGCGATACCGCTCAATGCGCAGCAAGAAGTCGCAGATAAGCCTTATTTTTTACAAGACTTATTTTCAAAAGTCATTTTAAAAGACAAGCATTTGGTCAAGCAGCACAAAAACCGACATAAGCGCAGCCATCGTGCGCTAGCAACGCTGGCTGCCGTCGTTACACTGTGTGCAGCTGTCGGCCTTTGGACATGGTCATATGCCAATAATAAACAGCTCACTGAGCGCGTGATAGCGGACTTACAACAAGTCGCAGCGCTACAAAAAAACGCGAACGGTGATCTGCAGTCTCAGCTTGAGTCACTCACTATTTTACAAAGCCGAATTGAACAGCTTGAAGGCTATGAAGAAGACAAACCTTTGTCTTTGAGCTTTGGTCTTTATCAAGGTGATAAGCTTAAGCAAAAATTGTTAGCAGAGTACTATAATGGTATTAGCATCATTGTCTTAGCGCCTACAAAACAAAACCTAGAAACGTTCTTGACAGAAGTAAATACCAACGCTGATCAGCTAGAAGTGCGTACAGAAACGTCGACCACCGATGAGACGTCTGAGACGGCCACCAACGATGCCTATATTCAGTCAGATCCTACGGATGTTGAAGACGCTTATAGTGCCCTCAAGGCTTACCTCATGCTCGGCAACCATGACAATTTAGAGGCCAGTCATTTAAGTGATCAAATGACACGGTTTTGGCGTAACTGGCTCGAAGCCAATCGCGCTGATATGCCACGTGACAAAATGATTCGCCAAGCTGAACGTATCTTAAGCTTCACCCTGACCCATGTCGATGATTCGGCTTTTCCGCTTATCCAAAATGATTTGGGATTGATAGACAAAACCCGTAGCAACTTATCAAAAGTGAGTAAAGGCCAGCCTGCTCGTGAGCGTGTTTACTCTGAGATTAAAATGCGCTCAGCAGCTCGCTTCCCCTCCGTCACAGTCGCCCAAATTACTCAAAACACGGCTAATGAAGCACTGCTCGGTAGTTATGTCATTTCAGGCACCTTTACCAAACAAGCGTGGGACTCTTTTGTCAGTGATGAGATAGATAAAGCTGCCACGACTAGAGTGGTAGCAGATGACTGGGTACTGGCAACCAGCAGCCAAGACGATCTTACATTGACAGGCAGCCCTGAACAAATCCGGCAATATCTGGTCAACCGTTATAAGCAAGAATACATCAGCGAGTGGAAGCGGTTTTTATCACAAGTGTATGTGCGTGATAGTGAAGGCTTCGACGATCATGCTGTCTTATTGAATCAACTGTCTAATGCAACAGAGTCACCATTAAAAACACTATTTGAGACCGTCGATCGTCAAACACAGTGGGACAACAAATCGACCGATCAAGCGGCTGCGGATGGTGGTCAGTCTCGTCGTTCATTCGTTAACTGGTTTAAGCAAACCATACTACGTCAAAGCCCCGCTGAACTGCGGCAAGCAGAAGCGGCCTTGAATAACGGCAGTAGTCCTAATACCGCCACGCCTGTAACGCAAGTAAGCTCAGGTGTGATTGCTCAAGAGTTTTCCTCTATACATACGTTGGTGACGCCAAGAGAAGAGAACCAAGATTTGTCGTTATTAGACAATTATTTAGTCAGTTTAGGAAACATCAGAACCCGCTTTAATAATATCGCACGTAGTGCTGATATCGGCCCTGATGCCTTGTTATTCGCCTCACAAACTTTGAGCCCTGAAGGGTCAGAGCTGACTAAATCTCTACAGATATTAGATGAGCAAATATTGAGTCAAGCCAATTCTGAAATAAAACAGCTCGTTCGCCCTTTATTAAGCGAACCACTGACTCGTTCATTCAATATGCTGCTAACCCCCACTAAAGCAGAAATTAACAAAGTCTGGAAAGCGCAAGTACGTAAGCCTTTCCTCGATAATTTAGAAAAGAAATATCCATTTACGGCCAATGCAAACTTAGAGGCAACGCCTGCTGAGATTGGTCAGTTCTTTGGTGAAGATAGCTACGTGGCACGATTTGTCAACGAGACATTATCGCCTTTTATCATTCGCCGTGGTGACCAAATCTCTAGTAAGATTTGGAATGGAGCAGGCCTAGGCCTCAACCCGCAGTTTGTCGCTGATTTTGGTCGTTACTTTACGAACTATACAGGTAGTAATAGTGCTGGAACCGTTGCTGGTAGTGGCGCTGCCAATCAAACCACCTTCCAAATCATGCCATTACCCGTCAGCGGCTTGACCGAATATACGATTGTGGTTGATGGTCAACAGCTACGCTATCGTATGGGCACCCAAGCTTGGACGACCTTTGTATGGCCGAACCCAAGCAGCCAACCTGGTGCCAGCATTCGCGCCAAAGATTACGATGGCAGAGACTTTACTGTCTTTGAAGAAGCCGGTAGCTTCGGTGTAGAACGCCTTATCAATAGTGCAAGGCGTACTGAGCTTGGCGACGATATCTTTGAAATGGCATGGTCAGGTGATGGCATTACTATTTCTGTACGCTTTAGAATCATCAGTGGTAGCCCTACTGGTCGAGGTCGTGCAACCAATCCATTTACGGGTATGAAACTGCCTGATGAAGTGATCGCTCTTGGTGTCACTCGTACAGCCGTTCCTGTTTCTGATAGCAGTGCTGCTAATAATAGTAATCCTGCCAACAACTCACCAACCAACTTGGCAGCGCCAAGTAATGGGCAGAGTAATACACCCCCTACAACGCCACCCAACGCCTTGAACTTGACGCCTAATGCCAATACCAGTGACGGTGACAATGCACAAACTGACGCCTCTGGTGCTACTACTGCCACGACGACTAATGCAACCACTACTGAAACGCAGGAGCAAACACCATGATTCCTGAGTTTCTACCTTTAGTATATTTTGGCAAACTGCCTGCTCGTGGAGATTTTGTGCGGGCGCGCGCTCATATCTCTGAGACCAACACCATCGACGAATGGGTCAGTCAAGCGCTAGCAGTATCAGAAAAGATATTTAGTGAAAGCCCGATAAATAAAGTAAATACCGATAAAATCGCTTTTTTGAATTTCAGTCATATCGATACTAGGTCTAATGAAATTATCACTGGTGTTCTGATTCCCAGTCGTGATAGTAGCCATAGAAACTATCCACTGGTAGGTTTTGGGGTATTGCATACTGATAAACCAAAAAACTGGATGAACTATTTGCCCGTCAAGTCGTCAATGCTTTGGGATGATACTTATGAAGTCCTGAGTATCGCCAAATCCAAGACTGACAATACCGATCTGATGGAGTATCTAAATCATAGCCAGCTCACCATCAATAGCAGTGCCAGTACTTACTACTATGACTTTATCAATACCACGACTCTACACGATATCGCCATATTGATGAACATCGATAAGTCGCAGCTGATACAACAAATTATCGCCACTGGACTGTTGTTTTTACCAACGTTTACTAAGGGCTTTCATGGTCTGAACAAAGCCATCTGCTGGTCACTCACCTCTGATAGAGAAAACTCGATACACATGGCGACTTTTTGGCATGATTTGATCAGTGGTTTTTATCAACCACATCAGCTTTATCTGAATACCTACCTCTACCGTGTTTCTAATTGCTACCGTCTGCTATTGAGCTTTACGAAACCTGATGGACATATATTGAGTCAAATATCAGAGAGTAAGGATAGTCATCCTGAAGAGTGGGTTGTCATCGCTGACAGTGACTGGACACAAGGCTATATTGACGAGGATATTGGGCTAACTCGCTTCAATAAAATCTTGTTACAAGACAACCTCTACCTGTATGATGCTAGGCAATTGTTTAAAAAAACTTTTTTGGCACAATAGTCGTTCATAATTAACTGACGGATACTATTTGTCATACCCCTGTATTTAATAACTGCTCAATAATATAAAGATTAAAAGGCACTTCAATGAAAGTCCTCTCCAAAACATTACCATCTAAGCTTGCTGGTCACTCAAAAAAACTGTTATTAGTGTCCGCGATGATATTTCCTATCAGTGCGGCTGTCTTTGCAGCACAAGACTCGCCTGTCGTCATCAAAGGTGTGGTCGCTACCAGCTCAGACAAGCAACAATTGCTCGACAAGCTAAAAGCACAGTATCCTGATAAAACGGTCAGAGATGAGATCGAAGTGCGCTCGAATATCAGTATACCAACCAACTGGCAACAGATAGCCACGGCCATCATTGATAGCGATATCTCTAATATTAGCCAAGGCCGTATCGACATTCATGGTACGACCATTAGCTTACATGGCAAGGTGAACAGCCTTGAACAAAAACAAGCGATTCAAAATCGTATTCATACGCGTCTAACGGATCTCTACCAATTGGACAATCAACTGGTCGTTGTAGAGGGGGAGCAACGTCTCCTCGACGACACCTTAGGCAATCGTATCGTTGAATTTGAAACAGGTAGCACCACCCTAACACCCATGGGGCTTGGTATCTTAGATGACATGGCAGGCGTGTTGCAGCGGATTGGCGATAAGCCCGTTATCATCACTGGACATACAGACAATGTCGGCAACCCCAGTTTTAACTTGGTGTTATCAAATAAACGTGCAGAAGCCGTCAAACAATACCTCATCGGTCGAAACATCGATGCGACACGCCTCAGTACCACAGGTAAAGGGGAGGCAGACCCCATCGCTAGTAACGACAACGAAGAAGGGCGTACTAGTAATCGGCGTATCGAATTTACCCTCGCCGAATAGCACGGCTGTATGCATGACAATGGCAGACAAACACTTATGCGTTGGTGCCAGCTCTCAAAAAAACAGGATGCCATTGCGCAAAGAATAGGGACATAACTATGCTACGCTTAACCAACACCGTGCTGCCCATGCACCCTGACAGGCTCTATGCCAGTGAAGGCAGTACACAGGCCCTCTATCCGAGTGCTCGTCAAGACATCAGTACTCATCAAGCGTGGCAACACAAACTGATTCAGGGGTCTTGTGAAGACGATATCATTGCCCAGTTAAACCCCAATGGTAATCATCAACATCAGCAGCACGGTATCGACACTTACGTATTACAAGTCTATATTCATGAGCGTCATCACCCGCCCTTTACCGCTCTCACTGACTTAATCGGTAGCCCGCTTACCTTGAGCTTTGATACCCCGAGCGGTCTACACTACCGCCACTTATACCTGACTGCCGTACATCAACTGGATCACGATGGCAGCTACGGCTATTATCGTCTGCTCGCACAGCCCATTACTTATCGCCTGCATCAACACAAACGCTGTCATATAGATACTGACTTATCGGTACAATCAATGGTAGCAGAACGCACTGCACCCTTAGAGATAGAAACAGTCGATGATAGCAGCAGTGAAGACGCTAGCTGGACGCCAGCACGCATGACCCAATGGCAAATCAGTGATTGGACACATATTTGTGAGCGGCTTTCCCGTCAAGGACTGACAGCCTATCTGCGTCATGAACAAACGGACGCACACTCCCCACCAAAGCTCATTATCACGACAGCCTCTCCAAGCGATAGCGATGGCATCAGCGCAAACGTTGGTGCGATACGCTACCAACAAGTATTACACGACCGCGTACATGCACCAGTATTGGCACTGAGTGAGCAAATCATCACTCAGCCAAGCTCCGTGACGATGCAACGCTTTAACAGTGCGAGTGTCTCACACCCTACTCAGTCCGCTGACGTTACCATAAACACCAACACTGATGAAAATAGCGCTGACGAGGACAATCAAGCAAGTAGCCAATCACTCACACTAGACACCCCTGCCGCATTTGCGCCAGTGACAGATACCGAGACCATCGATGAAGCG